>NZ_JBGMOE010000218.1:0-29440 GCF_041424195.1 Tardiphaga sp.
TGGCCTTGACCTGCCCGGCCAGATTGATGGCGCCGCCGAACAGCAGCAGCTTTTCGGTCAGCGTGGTCTTGCCGGCGTCAGGATGCGAAATGATCGCGAAAGTGCGGCGGCGGGCGACTTCAGCGGCAAGCGGGGAACGCGCGGCTGAATCGACGGAAAGGGCGATATCGGACATAAAGGTGCCTGTGGCAGGGAAAACGGGCGCAATCAAGGGTTTTTGGGCGGGAAACTGGCCGAAGTGGCGACCATCGGCCGCGTTGCGATCCGGCTGCGTCGCCACCATATAGCCTCTGCGAGGACGACCTCCAAATCATCATCATCTGCAGGGACGGCCCTGCCTGTATTCAGGGGGTCATCCCATGGCTTGGCTATTGTTGTTCGTTGCGGGTTTGCTCGAAGTCGGCTGGGCCGTCGGGCTCAAATATACCGAAGGCTTCACCCGCCTCGTCCCCTCCGTCCTCACCCTCATCAGCATGACCGCGTCAGTCGGTATGCTTGCCCTCGCGCTCAAGGAACTGCCGATGGGAACCGCCTATGCCGTGTGGACCGGTATTGGCGCGGTCGGCACAGCCGCGCTGGGCATGTACCTGTTCGGAGACCCGGCCACCGTAGCGCGGATCGCCTGTATCGGGTTGATCGTGGCGGGAATTGCCGGGCTGAAGCTGGTGTCGTGACGTGATCCCGCAGGATGGGGAGAGCGCAGCGAAACCCATCCTACGGCTCATATGGGGCTTCGGGGCTCCGTCCCGCCGCCTACGGCGTCGATCCGTCCCCGGAATGACTGCGTCTTGTCAAATAAAGCTCAGATGCAGCAGCTTCACGATCCACCAGGTCGCGGCGGCGACAATCGCCGCGGCCGGGATCGTGATGACCCAGGCATAGACGATCGAACTCGCCACATTCCAGCGTACCGCTGACACCCGACGCGCCGCGCCGACGCCGACGATGGCGCCGGTGATCGTATGCGTCGTCGACACCGGCACGCCCAGGAACGTCGCGGCGAACAACGTCGCCGCGCCGCCGGTCTCGGCGCAGAAGCCCTGCATCGGCGTCAGCTTGGTGATGCGCAGGCCCATGGTCCGGACGATGCGCCAGCCGCCCATCAGCGTGCCCAGCGCCATCGCCGCCTGACATGACAGCACCACCCAGAACGGTACCGAGAACTCGGTGCCGAGATGGCCCTGCGAATATAAAAGCACCGCGATGATGCCCATGGTCTTCTGCGCGTCGTTGCCGCCATGCCCCAGCGAGTAAAGCGAGGCCGAAACGAATTGCAGGATGCGGAACGCGCGGTCCACGGCGAACGGCGTCGAGCGCACCGAAGCCCATGACACGATAGCCACCAGCACCAGCGCCAGCAGGAACCCCACGAGCGGCGACAGCACGATGGCGAGCAACGCCTTGGTCAACCCGCTCCACAGCGCGGCGGACAGTCCCGCTTTCGCGACGCCCGCCCCCAGCAAACCGCCGATCAGCGCATGCGACGAACTCGAGGGAATGCCGAGCCCCCAGGTGATCACGTTCCAGACGATGGCGCCCATCAGGGCCGCGAAGATCACCGCGGGATCGATGACGCTGGGCTCGATGATCCCGGTGCCGATGGTGTTGGCGACATGCAGGCCGAACACCAGAAAAGCGATGAAGTTGAAGAACGCCGCCCACAGCACCGCATATTGCGGCCGCAGCACGCGGGTCGAGACGATCGTCGCGATCGAATTGGCAGCGTCATGCAGGCCGTTGAGAAAGTCGAACAGCAGTGCGATGGCGATGAGGCCGATCAGCACCGGAAAGGCGAGCGTGGCGTCCACCTGATAGCCCTGCCCTATACTTGTTCGATAACGATGCTGTTGATCTCGTTCGCAACGTCGTCGAAGCGGTCGGCCACCTTTTCAAGGTGCTTGTAGATCTCGGCGCCGACCACGAAATCCATGGCGTTGGCATCGCGGTGCTTGAGATAGAGCTCCTTGAGACCGATATCGTGCAGATCGTCGACGCGGCCCTCGAGCTTGCCGACCTCCTCGGTGATCGCGGTAAGCAGGCCGACATTGTCGCCGATGGCGCTCATCAGCGGCACGGCGCGGCCCACAAGGTTGGCGCATTCCACCAGGAGGATGCCGATCTCGCGCATCGGCGGCTCGAACTGGCGCACCTCGAACAGCATCACAGCCTTCGCCGTCTGCTGCATCTGGTCGATGGAGTCGTCCATCGCGGTGATGAGGTTCTTGATGTCGACGCGGTCGAACGGCGTGATGAAGGTGCGGCGGACGGCGGTCAGCACCTCGCGGGTGATGGCGTCAGCGTCATTCTCGAACTGGTTGACGCGCTGGCAATAGACCGGCGTCTCATCGCCGCCTTCCATCATCCCCGCCAGCGCTTCCGCGCCATGCACCACCGTCACGGAGTGACGGGCGAACAGGTCGAAAAACCTCTCCTCCCGGGGCAGAAAGGAGCGGAACCAGCGCAGCATAGGATCATCCAGGTCTTCGGGAAAACGCAGGGACCGGACCCGGCTCGCGGCTCCCGTCACACGGACGTCATAAAGCATTTCCGGCCAAGGCGAGCAATCGCACACCTTCTAGACCCGGTCATCCACCGCTTTATGACAGCCTGCTTTTCCTGAGGCAGTGCCCGGATTTAGAGCGAATGATTGAATTCACAGGCGATTTCGCCGTTCGTGCTGCGCCCCGTCGGGCGCGCCGTCGATATAGCCCTCATGGAGGTCGACGCGCGATGCGAGCGGACCCAGCGTGCGCCCGGCCAGTCCCAGCATCTCGGCCGATGGATCGACGCCGCAAAAGCGCCATCCGGACTGTGTCTCGGCGAATGCCTTCAGCTCCAGCCCGCCGCCCGCGCCAAGCACGAGCACATGGGCATCATCCGGTGCCCGTTCCGCGAGGAGAATACCCGCCATCTGCAGCAGGCCGAGGAAGCCCGGCACCTGCCGCACCGGGCCTTCTGCATAGCGTGCCACTGCCTCCGGATCGGAGAAGTATGACAATGGTGAACTACAGCGACCGCTTGAAGTAATGCGCGATTTCGCCGATGACGCCGCGGCGGAAGGTCAGCACGCAGACCACGAAGATCACGCCCTGGATCACCGTCACCCACTGGCCGAAGCCGGCGAGATATTGCTGCATGGCGATGATGACGAAGGCGCCAACCACCGGCCCGAACAGCGTGCCGAGGCCGCCGACCAGCGTGATCAGCACGATCTCGCCGGACATGGTCCAGTGCACGTCGGTGAGCGAGGCGTTCTGCGCCACAAACACCTTCAGCGAGCCCGCGAAGCCTGCCAGCGTACCCGACAGGATATAGGCCAGCAGCTTGTACTGGTCGGTCTTGTAGCCCAGCGACACCGCACGCGGCTCGTTCTCGCGAATCGCCTTCAGCACCTCGCCGAATGGAGAGTTGATGGCGCGATAGATGATCAGGAAGCCCAGCGTGAAGCCGGCCAGGATCACGTAATACAGCGTGATCGGCTTCGAGAGATTGAACAGGCCGAACAGCGTGCCCTGCGGAATGCCCTGGATGCCGTCTTCACCGTGGGTGAACGGCGTCTGCAGATAGACGAAGAACAGCAGCTGCGACAGCGCCAGCGTGATCATGGCGAAGTAGATGCCCTGACGGCGGATGGCGATGAGGCCCGTGACGACTGACAGCGCGGCGGCCGCGACGACACCGACGACGATGCCGAGCTCGGGCGCCAGGCCCCACACTTTCAGGGCATGCGCGGTGCAGTAGCCGGCGGTGCCGAGGAACATCGCGTGGCCGAAGGACAACAGACCGCCATAGCCGATCAGGAGATTGAACGCGCAGGCGAGCAGCGCAAAGCACAGCGCCTGCATCACGAAGAACGGATAGACGCCGGTGAGCGGCACGACCAGCAACAGCGCGGTCATGATCGCAAAGGCGACCATCTCGTCCCTGACGGTGCGGCGGGGTGCGGGAATCGCGTTTTCGGTGATCGTTGTCATATCAGGCAGCCCGTCCCGTCAGTCCGGATGGTTTCACAAGGAGCACCAGCACCATCAGCACGAAAACGACGGTATTGGAGGCCTCGGGGTAAAAATACTTGGTGAGACCCTCGATGATGCCGAGGGTGAAACCGGTGATGATGGATCCCATGATCGAGCCCATGCCGCCGATCACGACGACGGCGAACACGACGATGATCAGGTCCGCGCCCATCAGCGGGCGCACCTGGTTGATCGGCGCCGACAGCACGCCGGCGAGCGCGGCCAGGCCGACGCCGAGGCCATAGGTCAGCGTGATCATCAGCGGCACGTTGATGCCGAAGGCACGGACCAGCGTCGGATTTTCGGTGGCGGCGCGCAAATAGGCGCCGAGCCGCGTGCGCTCGATCAGGAACCAGGTTGCGATACAGACCACCAGCGAGAAGATGACGACCCAGCCGCGATAGATCGGCAGGAACATGAAGCCGAGATTCATGCCGCCCTTGAGCTGATCAGGGATGGCATAAGGCAGACCCGACGAGCCGAAATAGTTCTGGAACACGCCCTGGATGATCAGCGCCAGACCGAAGGTCAGCAGCAGGCCGTAGAGATGGTCGAGATTGGCAATCCATTTCAGCATGGTGCGTTCCATCACCATGCCGAACAGGCCGACCGCCAGCGGCGCCAGGATCAGCGCCGGCCAGTAGCCGATGCCGGCCAGATTGAGCAGGAAGTATGCCGCGAAGGCGCCCATCATATAGACGGCGCCATGGGCGAAATTGATGATGTTCAGCATGCCGAAGATCACGGCGAGGCCGAGACTTAACAGCGCATAGAACGAGCCGTTGATGAGTCCGACCAGCAATTGCGCAGACAGGGCCTGTAGATTGATCGACATGTTGTTCTCAACTCTTATCGCAGGAAAGTATTGGCCCGGCAGCGTGACGCCGCCGGGCCAACGATCTTATTTCTTCAGCAGCGCACAGGTGCTCTTCTCGATCGGTGTAAAGGCCTGATCGGCTGGCACTGTACCGGCAAGCTTGTAGAAATCCCACGGCGCCTTCGATTCCGACGGCTTTTTCACTTCGAACAGATAGCCCGGGTGAATCTTGCGGCCATTGGCTTCGATCTTGCCCTGCCCGAACAGCGGATCGTCGGTCGGCAATTCCTTCATCTTGGCAACAACCTTGGCGCCGTCATGCGGATTGCCGCCGAGCGCTTCCAGCGCCTTGAAGTAATGGATCAGGCCGGCATACACGCCCGCCTGCACCATCGACGGCGGAGCGCCGTTCTTCATGCGCGCCGCGAATTTCTTGGAGAAGTCGCGGGTCTTGTCGTTGAGGTCCCAGTAGAAGGTCTCGGTGAAACTGAGGCCCTGCGCGGTTTCGAGACCTATCGCCTTGACGTCCGTGATGAACAGCAGCAATGCCGCGAGCTTCTGACCGCCTTTGGCGATCCCGAATTCAGCCGCCTGTTTGATCGAGTTGGTGGTGTCGCCGCCGGCATTGGCCAGACCGATGACCTTCGCCTTCGACGACTGCGCCTGCAGCAGGAAGGAGGAGAAGTCCGCGGTGTTGAGCGGATGCTTGACGCCCCCGACCACCTTGCCGCCCGAGGATTTGACGACTTCCGAGGTATCGCGCTCAAGCGCGGCACCAAAGGCGTAGTCGGCGGTCAGGAAGAACCAGCTGTCGCCGCCGGCCTTCACCATCGCCTGCCCGGTCGAATGCGCGAGCATGTAGGTGTCATAGGTCCAGTGCACGGTATTCGGCGAACACTGTGCATTGGTGAGATCCGACGTCGCGGCACCCGAATTGATGTAGACGCCGTTCTTCTCCTTGACGATGTTGTTCACCGCCAGCGCCACGCCGGAATTCGGCACGTCGACGATGGTGTCGACCTTGTCGACGTCGAACCACTGCCGCGCGATGTTGGAGCCGATGTCCGGCTTGTTCTGGTGATCGCCGGAGATGATGTCGATCTTCCAGCCCTTGGCCATCAGACCGGAGTCCTCCGCCGCCATCTGCGCAGCCAGGGTCGAGCCCGGGCCGCCGAGATCGGCATAGAGACCGGACTGATCGCTGAGTGCGCCGATCTTGACGGTCTTGTCCTGGGCCATGGCGATGCCAGCCATGGCCAGCGAAAGCGCCGTGCCGAGAAGTGCAGTAGAGATCGTATTTCTCATGACTTCCTCACAATAGACAATTCAACAACATGAAAAGGCGCGAAGGTTTACTTACTTCTTCAGGAGCGGACAGCTGCTCTTGTCGAGTGGCGTAAAGGCTTGGTCGGCGGGAATGGTTGCCACCAGCTTGTAGTAATCCCAAGGTCCTTTCGACTCTTCGGGCTTCTTGACCTCGAACAGATAGGCCGGGTGCAGCTTGCGGCCGTTCGGCTGGATCGTCCCCTTGCCGAAGATGATGTCGTCGGTCGGGGTCGCCTTCATCTTGTCGACGATCTTGAGGCCATCATGCGAATTTCCGCCCATGGCATCGAGCGTCTTGAAGTAGTGGATCAATGACGAATAGACGCCGGCATGCACGGTGGTCGGCATGCTCTTGTTCTTCATGCGCTCCTGAAACCGCTTGGAGAACGCACGGGTGCCGTCGTTGAGATCCCAGTAGAAGGTCTCGGTAAAGTTCAGGCCCTGCGCCACCGGCAGGCCGAGCGCGTGGATATCCGAGACGAACATCAGCAGGCCCGCGAGTTTCTGGCCACCTTTGACGATGCCGAATTCCGACGCCTGCTTGATCGCGTTGATGGTGTCACCGCCGGCATTTGCCAGACCGATGACCTTGGCCTTCGACGCCTGGGCCTGCAGCAGGAACGACGAGAAGTCCGGCGTATTCAGTGGCGGACGCACGCTGCCGATCACCTTGCCGCCGATCGCGGTCACGGCATTGGTGGTGTCACGCTCCAACGCGGTGCCGAAAGCATAGTCTGCCGTGAGGAAGAACCAGGTATTGCCGCCAGCCTTGGTCAGCGCTGTGCCGGTGCCGTTGGCGAGCTGATAGGTGTCATAGGCCCAGTGAATGGTGTTGGGTGAGCACTGCGCGTTGGAGAGATCGGACGTGCCGGAGCCGGAATTCAGATAAACGCCGTTCTTCTCCTTGACGACGTTGTTGACAGCGAGGCCGACGGAAGAGGTCGGGACGTCAACAATCACATCGACCTTGTCGCGGTCGAACCACTGGCGCGCGATATTGACGCCGACATCCGGCTTGTTCTGGTGATCGCCGGTGACGACCTCGATCTTCCATCCCTTGGCGGCCAGGCCGGAATCCTCGACGGCCATCTGCGCGGCCAGCGTCGACCCGACACCGGTGACGTCGGCATAGAGGCCCGACTGGTCGTTCAGCACGCCGATCTTGGCGGTCTTGTCCTGGGCGAACGCAAGAGAGCTTGCGCTCATCATCAGCGCGAAACCCAGCAGCGACGTCGAAACGGCTTTCTTCATTCTGTGCTTCCCTACCCGCATTGATGGTTGTGTCTATCGTCGGACCGTTGGCTCGGTCCGTTATTCGATAATTAGACGCCGAGATACGTATGAAGCTTGTCCATGTTCGCCGAGAGCTCGGAATTGGCGAAACCATCGATGATCTTGCCGTGTTCGACGATGTAGTAGCGATCCGCCACCGTGGCCGCGAAACGGAAGTTCTGTTCGACCAGAAGGATGGTGAAGCCTTCCGACTTCAGCCGCGCGATGGTGTGGCCGATCTGCTGGATGATGACCGGCGCCAGACCCTCGGTCGGCTCGTCCAGCATCAGGAAGCGCGCACCCGTGCGCAGGATACGGCCGATCGCCAGCATCTGCTGCTCGCCGCCGGAGAGCTTGGTGCCTTGGCTGTTGAGACGCTCTTTCAGGTTCGGAAACAGCTCGAAGATCTGATCCAGCGACAACCCGCCCGGCCGGATCGTCGGCGGCAGCATCAGGTTCTCTTTGACGTCGAGGCTGGAAAAGATGCCACGTTCTTCCGGGCAGAATGCGATGCCCTGCTTCGCGATCTTATCCGACGAGGTCTTGATGATCTCGCTGCCTTCGAATTTTATCGAGCCAGTGCGCTTGCCGATGATGCCCATGATGGACTTCAGCGTCGTGGTCTTGCCGGCGCCGTTGCGACCGAGCAACGTGACGACTTCGCCCGGCTTCACGTTGAAATTGATGCCGTGGAGAATATGCGACTCGCCGTACCAGGCTTCGAGGTTCTCGACCGTGAGAACGGGATTGCCCGTCGCTGCCGTTTTTGCCGGTGTGGCCATTGTGATCTCAGCCATGCCCGGCTCCCAGATAAGCTTCCTTGACGCGCTCGTCCTTGGTCAGGTCGGCGTAGCTGCCTTCCGCAAGAACCTTTCCGCGAGTCAGAACGGTAATGATGTCCGACAGGTTGGACACGACACTGAGGTTATGTTCGACCATCAGGATGGTATACTTCGCCGAGATGCGCTTGATCAGCGCGGCGATCTTGTCGATGTCCTCATGGCCCATGCCGGCCATCGGCTCGTCCAGCAGCATCATTTCCGGATCGAGCGCCAGGGTGGTGGCGATCTCCAGCGCGCGCTTGCGGCCGTAGGGCATCTCCACCGCCGGCGTATTGGCGAATTCGCTGAGGCCGACATCGTCGAGCAACTCGGCCGCGCGGTGATTGTACTGATCCAGCACGGTCTTGGAGCGCCAGAAGTCAAATGACGACCCGTGCTGACGCTGCAGTGCAACACGGACATTTTCCAGTGCCGTCAGATGTGGAAACACCGCCGAGATCTGGAACGACCGCACCAAGCCAAGGCGCGCCACGTCGGCGGGCGCCGTCGCGGTGATATCCTTGCCCTTGTAGAAAATCTGTCCGGCTGACGGCTGCATGAACTTGGTCAGCAGATTGAAACAGGTCGTCTTGCCGGCGCCGTTAGGGCCGATCAATGCGTGAATGGTACCGCGGCGAACTTTGAGACTGACATCGCGGACTGCGAAAAAGCCCGCAAATTCCTTGGTCAATCCGTTGGTTTCGAGAATGAACTCATCGGTCAAGCAAATTTCCCCCATCGACCTTCCTGGCGCGTGTCTCCACCAGTGGCCAATTTTTTGCGCGTCCGCATTTCGGGGAAAACTGAAAGTTGTCCCCGCGCGGCCACATCGAGTGGCGCGAATATGCCGTCAACGCGACGATGAACGCAAGGTGCAATGCGGCACAATTGCGTGGACCGCCTGTCGCACCGACTTCGCCCTTAGTCGTAGGCAGTTAGGGCCGTGCACATGCACAGAGCAGAGCCTGGCAGTGATCGGTCCATTGTGCAGAACGCACCACCCGTTTGCGCCGCAAACGACCCTCAAAAATCGCCTGTTAATTGTATTGCGAGATGACTTCCCGCATTCACTGATTATTTGCTCGCTGCGCCCATACTGCCTCAATCAATATCAGGGAGATCGTTGCCGTGGACTTCCAGAGCGCCGACGCGTCCGTGGTGAAGTCCATTCGGCAGCGCGATCTGCTGAACTGCTGGCTGCGGCTCTATGCGGCGCGACAGGCCCTGCCCGACATCACAGACTATCGCCCGGAGCGGATGGACGAGGAACGTCCTGATCTTGTCGACTATATCGTGGATCACAGCACGGCACCGCCGCGGCTCATCATCGACAGCAACGGCAGCCGCATGGCGAGCGCCTATGGCGCTACCGGCAAGGGCCGCTATCTCGACGACTATCTCGGTCCGATCCTCGGTCCTGTCGTGCTGCCGGCCTATCATGAATGTATCGCGCGCAAACTGCCGACCTATACGGTGTCGATGATCGACGACGTCAACGGCCGCGTTGTCGCCTATGAGCGGATGTTGATGCCGTTCTCATCAGGTGATGGCGTCACGCATATCATCGCATCGCTCAAGACCATCAGCGAGGACGGTGGATTCGAAATCAAAAATCTGATGCGCGGCCATCACAGCGTGCCGGTGCCAAAACTCCGGGCCGTGATCGATCGCAGCCTCTCCCATCGTGCGCCGCACCGACTGGCGGCCGGCGACGTCGTCGAGATCGACTGATCGCTATTTTACGTCTTTTGCGTAAATCTCCGGCTTGAAGCCGACCACGAGCTTGCCGCCAAGATCGAGCACGGGCCGCTTGATCATCGAGGGCTGCTCGAGCATCAGCGCGATTGCCTTGCTCTCGTTCAAACCTTCCTTGGCAGCGTCATCGAGCTTGCGGAATGTGGTGCCAGCGCGATTGAGCAGCGTTTCCCAGCCGACCTCCTTGGCCCAGCGCAGCAACCGCGCTCTGTCGATACCCTCGGCCTTGTAGTCATGGAAACTATAGGCGACGCCGTGGCCATCGAGCCAGGCGCGCGCCTTCTTCATCGTGTCGCAATTCTTGATGCCGTAGATGGTGATGGCCATGAGATGTCGCCGTGCCTGCCAGGAGTGATCGCCGTTCTGACCTGACTAGCAGATCAGACAGGAGCGGCTGACCGCAATCCGGGATCATCCACAGAGACCGCCGACGATACTGGCACGCATCATCGGCTCCTCCTTCAGATCTCAGGCCGTGCGCCTGCGGCTCGAAAAGATCAGCCACAGCGCCGACACCAGGAAATAGAAGGCGCCGAAGCCGGCATAAGGCGCGATGTCCAGGATCGTGGGCGCTACCGCGCCGCCAGCCTGCTTGATAAAAAACAGCCCGGCCGCAGTCGATTGTGCGCCGCTCAGGATCATCGCCCACTGCGCGCCGAATGCGCGCCAGCGGCGAACACCCGTCACGAGCTGCGCGAGGCCTGCCAGCGCCGCCCAGACGCCGAACACCGCCAGTACCGCATTCATCCCCGTCCGCAAGGCGATCGCTACCGCCAATGCGGCGATGAGGCTGACCACCACATTGAGCGCCTGCGGAGGATTGGCCAGTAGCCCACCGCTGCCATTGGCGTCGAACCAGTTCGCCAGCGCGTCCCAGGCCGGATAGCAGAGGAGCAGGACAGCCGCCGCTCCGGCAGATGACACGCCAGCCGTGGCGGCTGCCGCCACCCAGGCTGCCGCGACGATGCCGCGGACAAGATAGTAACGTGAGAGATCGCTGGTTGCCGCGGACTGCAGGCTGGCGGTTCCCTGTGGGACGGTCATGTTGGTCTCCATCGAAGCTGGGACCGGGCACGCTCAACCGGCATGGCGAATGAACTCGGTCGAATTAAATATCGCAATAATTAATATCGCGATATATTTATCGAGCCAGACCGACTGCCTTGTCCAGAACTATTTATCGCGATATACATTATTGTGATACTGACGTGAGGAGAATTGCCGTGGTGCCCGCCGACATTCCGCTGGATTACCAGCTCTGTTTTTCGCTCTACAGCGCCAGCATGGCCATCGGCCGGGCCTACAAGCCGCTGCTCGACGCGCTGGAGATCACCTACCCGCAATATCTCGTGCTGAGCACGCTGTGGGAGGGCGGCGCGCAGAGCGTCGGCGGCATCGCCGACCGGCTGGCGCTGGAATCGAGCACGGTCACGCCGCTGGTGAAGCGGCTCGAACAGGCCGGCTTAGTCGCGCGCAAGCGCAACCCGGAAGATGAGCGGCAGGTCGTCGTCAGCCTCACTGCCAAGGGCATGGGTTTGCGCGAAAAATCCCGCTGCCTTGGCGAGACGTTGTTCGCCGCGGCCGGCATGACGCCGGAGCGGTTGATCGCCCTGAACAGCGAGGTCCATGCCTTTCGCGATGCCGTGGCCAACTACACCGGCAAGACAGGCGCGACCGCGACGGAGACCGCCGACTGATGCAGATGAACCACGACAGGTCGCCTGCGAATCTGACGTAAGATACCGGACCGATTCAGCGCCGGAGCGATCATGGAATTCACCGCACTCTTTCTGGCGATCCTCATCACCATGCTCGTCGCATGGGCTGGCAGCCGCACGCTCGCGCTATCTCTGTTCGCCGTTGTGCTGATCGCCTGCGTGGCAACCTTCCTGCACCACGCCACCGACGCGCTGAAACTGTCGTTCTGAGGCCATCATGACCTCACAGCGCGCGATCGCCCTCAACGTCCTCGCACTCTACGCCCTCGCCGCGCTGCTCGCGGCCGCCTTTGCTGCGCAACTGCTGCTCGGCGAGTTACCCTGCCCGCTGTGCCTGTTGCAGCGGATCATGTTCGCACTGCTTGCCATCGGCCCGATCCTCAACATCCGCTTCGGCCCGCGTCCCAGCCATTATGCACTGTCATTGCTTGCAGCCGTGGTCGGCACCGCCGTCTCGACCCGGCAAGTGCTGCTGCACATCATGCCCGGCGATCCCGGCTTCGGCACCGCGCTGTTCGGCTATCACTATTACACCTGGGCACTGATCGGCTTTATCGCGGCCATCGTTCTGCTGTCGCTTGTGCTGCTGTTTGATCGGCAATTCGAGAAGGCCCCCGCCGTTCACTCGACGCCCAGTGTTATCGCGCATGTTGCCGTCTGGCTCGTGATCGGCCTGACGGCCGCGAATGTCGCCTCGACCCTGCTCGAATGCGGCTTCAAGGCCTGTGCGGATGATCCCGTGGTGTATGAGCTGCTGAAACGATAGCCACCGCGACACTGAATCGCCAATGGCTACAATTCCAGTCGCCGTGTAATCCCGACATTCTCCAGAAACGTCTCGTCGTGGCTGACGATCACGAGCGCGCCATCATAGGCCCGCAGGCCGGCTTCCACGGCTTCGATGGAATCGACATCAAGGTGATTGGTCGGCTCGTCGAGGATCAGCAATGGCGGCGGCGTCATGCCGCCCATGGCACAGGCGAGACCGGCGCGCAGCATCTGCCCTCCGCTCAGCGTGCCAACCATCTGAAGCGCAGCATCTGCGCGAAACATGAATCGCGCCAGCGCGGCGCGGCAGGCATTCTCGTCCGCTTGCGGATGAAGCCGTCGAAAATTATCGCGGATTGTCCGCGACGGATCGAGCAGACTGACCTGCTGATCGAGCATGGCGAAATGGACCATCATCCGTACCGCGCCCGCCATCGGCTGGATCGCGCCGGTGATGAGGCCTAACAGCGTCGTCTTGCCGGAGCCGTTCGGACCGGTCACCGCCACACGTTCCGGACCAGTGATGACGAACGACAGATTGCGGATGATCGGCGCCTCCGCTGCATAGCTGAAGCTCACATCGTCCATCTGCAGAACCACCCTGCGAGCCGCAAGTGCTGTCGGCGGAACGGTGACTGACAACGGCTGCAGAATTTCGATGTGCTCTCGCGCGGCGGCCAGCGCATCCTTTGCCTGCGCCTGCCGACGTTCCGCCAGCCGCGCATGCTCGCCGCCGGTGTCTTCGCTGCGATCTTTCGAACCGCCGAGCGCTATCCGCGGGATGCCACCCTCCGCGCTCTTGCGACGCCCCGCCTGATCCCGGCGCGCCTGACGCTCCGCCGTAGCCTGCGCCTGTCGTGCCAGCGCATCCACGCGCTTCTCGGCATCGGCAAGCTGGTGCTGCGCGGCTGCTAGGTCGAGCGTCTTGCGAGTGCGATAGTGTGTCCAGTTGCCGCCGTAACGCGTGGCGCCGAGCGACGTCAGCTCAATGGTCGCATCCATCGTATCGAGCAATTCGCGATCATGGCTGACGACAATGGCTCCCGCACGCCAGCCGGCCAGCAGATCGATGACCGCCCGTCGGCCGGCGCGGTCCAGATTGTTGGTCGGCTCATCCAGCAGCAGAAAATCCGGATCGGCAAAGACCAGCGCGGCCAGCGCAACGCGCGTCCGCTGGCCGCCGGAGAGCGCTGACAGCGCAGTATCATGGCGAACGTCGAGTCCAACGCGCCCGAATGATCTGGCCATCCGGGCTTCAATGTCCCAGTCGGCTTGCGCCAATTGTTCGGCCGTGGCCGTGCCACCTTCCGCGCGGGCGAGAAGATCGAGCGCATCGGTGACGCCGAACAGATCGGCGACCGTCTCGCGGGGACGGAGCTGCAGTGCCTGCCGCAACACCGCCAGCCTCCCATGAATACTCACACTGCCCTGATGAGGCGCGAGATCGCCGGATATCACGCGCAGCAGCGAGGACTTCCCGATGCCGTTGCGGCCGACCAGGCCGACGCGCTCGGCGCCGAAACTGAGATTGAGATTGGTGAAAAGCGAGCGGCCGTCAGGCGTCGCGACAGACAGATCGGATACAGCGATATGCGATGGCATGGACGAAATTCTCCCGGGAAACAAAGCGAAGCGGCGTTGTGACCTGGGCGAAGTCCATCGAAGCACACATCCTGTTGAAATGACGATGGCGGCTGACTAATCGCCAACTGCGGCGCGCTTGTGGCGTTGGCAAAATCGCCCGGCCCCTCTAACAACGACACCATGACCGACATCACCGCTATCACTGCCGCCTTCGCTCCGTTCGAAACGCTGGCCTCTTCGCTTCTGCATCACGTCAAGACCGACGACGGCTCGCATGACGTCGCGCATCTGGCACGCGTGTGGTCCAATGCCCGCTCGATCCAGCAAGTCGAAGGCGGCGATCCGGAAATCCTGGCTGCCGCCACATTGCTCCACGACTGCATCTCCGTCGAAAAGAGCTCGCCGCTGCGCGCCAGTGCCTCACGCCTTGCCGCCGAACATGCACTCACCCTTCTTGCCCCGCTGGGCTGGGCCAGCGATCGGCTGGACCGCGTCGCCCACGCCATCGCGGCGCATAGTTTCTCGGCCAGGATCACGCCTGAAACGATCGAGGCGAAGATCCTGCAGGATGCAGATCGGCTGGACGCCATCGGCGCCGTCGGCATCGCGCGCTGTTTCTACACCGCCGGGCGGATGCAATCCTTCCTGTACGATCCCGAGGATCCCGCCGCCCGCCATCGCGCCTTCGACGATCGCAATTTTGCAATCGATCATCTTCCGGCCAAACTGCTGACGCTCGCGGACGGCTTCAATACGGCTACAGGCAAACGCATGGCGCAGGAACGCCACGCGCGGACCGAGGCTTTCCTGACGGCGTTTCTGACCGAGGTCGGCGTTTCGTGAAATGGGCGCTTACGGCGCCCACTTCGTGAACACGTAATCCCGCTCCTTCACGCGTGCCTCGTGACACGCAAAACAGGTCTCATGCTGCGCCTGATCCACCGGCTTGCCGTTAATGAAGCGGCCGAAGCCCCAGCCACCTGACGCGGAGTATTTCTTCGAATCCTTCACCATGACCTGAACCGTGGTCGCGGCGCCGGGGATCGAGGCAGATTCGAATTCCGGCGACTGGGTGTGCTTCCAGGCGAGCTTCACCAGCACCGTGCCATCGGGAAACGGCAGCTGGCCGTCCCGATAGGCTTTGACGGCGATGTCGTTGCCGACCACGGCGCGCAATTCATTCAGAGGCTCGGCCTCCTGCGCCGGCGCGATCAGCTCCCATTTACGATAACCGTCGGGAATCGTGACGCCGTAGATCGGCGACGCGTTCTCCGGATTGGCGGTATTGGCGGCAAAGGCTGCCGCTACCGCGGATGACACCACGCCTGCGGCGAGGCTCGCTGCAAGAATCCATCGCATCGCGGATCTCCCTCAGCGCGCCATCGCATCGGCATCGATGATCGCCTGGGCGAATTCGCGCGGCGCTTCCTGCGGCAGATTATGGCCGATGCCACCATTCACCGTGCGGTGCTCGTACTTGCCGATGAACTTCTTCGCATAGGCCTTGGGATCGGGATGCGGCGCGCCATTGGCGTCGCCTTCCATGGTGATGGTCGGCACGGCGATCACCGGTCCCTGCGCCAGCCGCTTTTCCAGCTCATCATACTTTGCCTCACCCTGGGCGAGTTCGAGCCGCCAGCGATAATTATGGATCGTGATCGCGACGTGATCGGGATTGTCGAACGCCTTGGCCGAGCGGTCATAAGTGGCGTCGTCGAAATTCCACTTCGGCGAGGCGAGCTTCCAGATCAGCTTGGCGAAGTCGTGCCGGTACTTGTCATAGCCCAGCCGGCCACGCTCCGTGGTGAAGTAGAACTGGTACCACCATTCCAGCTCCGCCTTCGGCGGCAGCGGCATGCGGTTCGCCTCCTGGCTGCCGATCAGATAACCGCTGACAGCGACCAGCGCCTTGACGCGCTCCGGCCAGATCGCAGCGAGAATGTCGGCCGTGCGGCCGCCCCAGTCATAGCCGCCGACCACGGCCTTCTCGATCTTCAGGGCATTCATGAAGTCGATCATGTCGGTGACGAGTGCCGCAGGCTGGCCATTGCGCACCGTCGCGTCGGAGAGGAAGCGTGTCCCGCCATAGCCGCGCAGATACGGGATGATGACGCGGTAGCCGGCCGAGGCCAGCAGCGGCGCGACATCCACATAGCTGTAGATGTCATAGGGCCAGCCGTGCAGCAGCAGCACAACGGGGCCGTTGGCCGGGCCGTCCTCGGCATAGGCGACGCTGAGGTCGCCGGCATTGATCTGCTTCAGCGGCTTGAACGACGTATGCGTGCCGCGCTTGATGGCCGGGAGCTGCTTGCCGGCCTTGGCGGCCTGCGCCGCGGCGGAGCCGATGCCGACGAACTGGGCCGCGGCGATGCCCATGAGCGCCGCGCCCAGCAGAGTGCGGCGGTTGAAGTGACTGGTGTCGCGCTTGTCATTCGTCATGGTGCAGATCCTCCGGGCTATGACGGTTGAGGCCGTCGGTGTCCGAACCATGCCCCCGCGCCGGCAGCGCCGCTTGAAGAATTCGTGGGTTTTCTCTTGAGAACGCCATGATTTGTCGTTGAGACGGGGTGTGCTAGGGGACGGTCCTGCGCACAACGCCTTGGCACGACAACAGGTATTGGACCCCCTATCTTGCTGTTCAGGTTCGACGAATTCAGCCTCGACACTGACCGGCGGGAATTACGGCGGGGGACCAATGCGGTGGCCGTCGAGCCGCAGGTATTCGACGTGCTGGCATTCCTGATCCGCTCACGCGATCGTGTGGTCAGCCGTGACGAGCTTCTGGCCGAGGTCTGGCGCGGCCGCATCGTGTCCGAGGCCACGCTCAGCAGCCGGGTCAATGCCGCGCGCACGGCCATCGGCGACAATGGCGAGCAGCAACGGCTGATCCGCACGTTACCGCGGAAGGGGTTTCGATTCGTCGGCGAGGTCATCGAACAGACCAGCAGCCCCTCTCCGCTCGTGGCGACGGCGCCCTCCAATACGCTCCTGCCCGAAGCCGCCACCCCCGAAGGGCTGTCGATCGCGGTGCTGCCCTTCAACAATATGAGCGCGGACCCCGAGCAGGATTATTTCGGTGACGGTATCGCCGAGGAAATCATCACCGCGCTGTCGCGCTGCAGCGGGTTGTTCGTGATCGCGCGCAACTCGTCCTTCACCTACAAGAACAAGCCGGTCGATATCCGCGAGGTCGGCCGCACGCTTGGCGTCAACTACGTGCTTGAAGGCAGCGTCCGCCGCGCCGGCGAGCGGCTCCGCATCATCGCGCAATTGATCGACGCCCGCTCCGGCGCACATTTGTGGGCTGATCGTTTCGATGGCGAGCGCAGCGACGTGTTCGACCTGCAGGACCGCATCACCGAGCGCGCCGTCGCCGCCATTGAGCCCACGCTGCGTATCGCCGAGATCGAGCGGCGCAAACACAGCCGGCCAAACGCGCCCGATGCCTATGACCTGCTGCTGCGCGCCTCCGGCTACGAACACGATTTCACCCCTGAAAGCATGACCGCCGCGCTGGATTGCCTGCATCAGGCGCTTGCGCTCGATCCGACCTACGCCCCGGCAATGGCAGCGGCCGCCTATTGCCATGCGCAGCGACATTTCCAGGGCTGGATCGGCCCGGACGACGCCCATCGCAGCGAAGGCCTGGCACTCGCGCATCGCGCCATCGAACGCATGCCGAACGACCCGCAAATCCTCTGGATGGCGGCCTTCGCGATCTGGAATCTGGCCGAGCCGCAAAGCGCCAAGGACGCGGCCATTGAGCTGTTCAGCCGCTCGCTCTCCATCAATTCTAACTCCGCCACTGCGCTTGCGCTCGCCGGATGGATCGAGACCATGCGCGGCCAGCAGCAGGACGGTCGCGCCTTGCTTGATCGCGCGCGGCGGCTGAACCCGCTCGATCCGCACGGCTGGTTCGTTTCCGGTGCGCTCGCGATCGCGGCGATCATCGACGAGAACTATCCCGAAGCGATCGCGTGGGCCGATAAAGCCTTGCTGCAGAACCGCCGCTTCGCCGTCGCGCTGCGGGCGCTGGCGGTGGCACTCGTTAAGACCGGCGAGCACGAACGCGCAGCGCAGGTGGTCGAGGAACTGCTCACCATCGAGCCGGAGCTGACGGTCTCCGCTTTCTTTGCGCGGATTCCCGTCCCCGTGGAATCGATGGCGCAAACCTATGCCGCCGCCCTCAAAGCCGCGGGGCTGCCCGAATGACCATCCGCCCGATTGTCCGCTATCCCGACCCGCGTCTCGCGCAGCCGGCCACTGATGTCACAGTGTTCGACGATGCACTGCGCGCGCTCGCCGACGATCTCACGGACACCATGCATGCCGCTCCCGGCATCGGCATCACCGCGCCGCATATCGGCGTGTCCCTCCGCGTGGTCGTGCTCGATCTCGGCGATGGCGCCAAGACCTATGTGAACCCGGAGATCACATGGGCCTCGTCCGAACTGATCATGCATCAGGAAGGCAGCGTCTCCATGTCCGGTGTGAATGACGACATCCAGCGTCACGCGCACATCCGGATCAGCTATCAGGATCTCGACGGTCAGATGCAGACGGAGGAGTCCGACGGCCTGCGCGCGGTGTGTCACCAGCACGAAATCGATCAGCTCAACGGCATGTTCTGGCTTCAACGCCTGTCGCGCCTCAAGCGCGAGCGGCTGATCAAGCGGTTCGAGAAGTTGTCACGCGCCTGAAGCGCGCGGCAACCGTCACGTCCGCCATGGCTATTGGCGGCATCGGCCGGAGATCAGCCTGAGCCAGGGTACGGTATGGAACAAGCTCATGAAGGCATACATCACCGCCATGCCACTCCACGGCGATGAATGCGACGTTGAACAGAGCAGGTCCGTCGAACTGCCATCGAGCACACCCGTCAGCAGCGCCATCAGTGCGAAGGCCGGTGCGGCCGCAAGGCATAGCCAATCGGCGGCCGGTGCAAGGCTACCCATTTTCCAGCGATAGGCCTTCGCACGATCGACGTCGTCGATGGCGCTACTCATTGGTCTTCCGGAACGTCGCCTCTCCGGCGGCCGAGACCTCGACCCATTTCTTGTCGGGTGCAGCGCCGGCGACATAGTTGTCGTGCCAGTTCCACCATTTGTAGGTCGGAGTCTGCGGATAGCCCTCGGGCGAGTCTTCCCAGACTTCCTGGCGGCCGAGCGGAGTCGCGTCGAGATAGCTCCAGGTGGTCCCCATCGCCTCATCGCCCCGGCTGTTGATGAAATAGGTGCGGAACACGCGGTCGCCGTCGCGGAAGAACACGTTGTGGCCGTGCCACTCGTCCACGCCGAAGTCGGCGTCGAAACTGTCCGTGATGGTGACCCAGGGCATCTCCCAGCCCATCCGCTTTTTCAGGCGGGCGATATCCGCCTGCGGTGCCCGCGAGGCATAGACGAGCGTGGTGTCGCGGGCATTCAGATGTGCGAGATGCGCAACCTGATCCGCCCCGAGCGAACAGCCGCGGCAGGCATGATCGGGCCAGCCGAACACGCCGGGCTCGAAAAAGGCGCGGTAGACGATCAACTGGCGGCGGCCGTCGAACAGGTCGAGCAGGCTGGCTTTGCCATCGGGCCCTTCGAACGCATAGGCCTTCTCCACCGCCATCCACGGCATCCGCCGGCGTTCGGCCGCCAGCGCATCGCGCGCGCGCATCACAGCCTTCTCCTTCACGAGCATTTCCGCGCGCGCTGCCTCCCATGCCTGCGGTGACACAATCGGTGGTGTTTTCATCGGTGCCGTCATGGTCTTCTCTCCACTGTCGTCCATCGTCATGCGTTGCCGACACGACTTGCCGGTTGATCGTCGTGAGGTAGATTAGGACCCGGCAATGGACGGGTGGGAGTGACAAGTGTGGCGGGATTTGAATGGACTCCCTGATCACCGCCGCAGGTCATGCGCTCGCGGCGGGTGATCCGCTGGGTGCCTTGAAGCGTGTTGCATTGCGCGATGACGCGCCGGCGCTCGCGCTGCGCGGCATCGCGATGGCGCAGCTCGGCGATTTCGCGCGCGCGAAGGAGCTCGTGAAACGGGCCGCGCGCGCCTTCGGTGCGAAGGAACCTGTGGCGCGTGCGCGCTGCATCGTCGCCGAGGCCGAGATCGCGCTCGTGTCACGCGATCTGAACTGGCCCAGCAAGGCACTCGACGCCGCACGGCTGACACTCGATGCCCACGGCGACCATGTGAATGCGGCCTATGGCGGCTATCTCGACGTCCGGCGCCTTCTGCTCATCGGACGTCTCGACGAAGCCGAGCGAAAACTCGGCGCCCTCGATCTCGCGCCTCTGCCGCCCGCCTTGCATACGGCTCACACGCTGATCGTCGCCGGCATCGCGATGCGCCGCCTGCAGGCGAAAAAGTCACGCGCCGCCATTGCCGACGCGCAGCGTGCCGCCCGCCTCGCCCGTATCCCTGCGCTGACGGCTGAGGTCGACAGTGCATCCCGGCTCCTCGACGCGCCCGCTGCGCGTCTGATCGCACGCGGCGGCGAACGCATGCTGCTGCTCGACGATGTCGAGGCGCTGCAGAATTCGAAATCCGTCGTCATCGATGCCTGCCGGCACGTCATCCGCTGCCAGAAGACAGAGCTGTCGCTGGCTACCCGGCCTGTCCTGTTCGCCCTCGCCCGCGCACTCGGCGAAGCATGGCCTGCGGATGTTTCGCGCGAGACGCTGCTGGTACGCGCATTCCGCGCCAGACATGCCGATGACTCCCATCGCGCACGGCTCCGCGTCGAGATGGGACGGCTGCGCAAACTGCTTGCGCCGCTGGCTGAGGTGAACGCGACCAAGCCCGGTTTTGCGCTGGTGCTACGCCGCGCTCGCGACGTCGTCGTGCTGGCGCGGCCGGTCGAGGAAGAACACGCCGCGGTGCTCGCGCTTCTCGCCGACGGAGAAGCCTGGTCGAGTTCGGCATTGGCGCTGGCGCTCGACACCAGCCAGCGCAGCGTTCAGCGGGCACTGGACGAACTGGCGGTGGCAAATAAGGTGCAACCATTCGGCCGCGGACGGGCGCGCCGCTGGATGTCACCATCCCTGCCGGGACTCGCGACGATGTTGTTACTCCCGCCGCCGCTACCGGATCATTAGGGTCGTCGCCATCGTCACGAGGGAAACGCTCATGAAAACATCGGCAGCAGAAATCGTCCGTGAATATGGCCCCTTCGAGGGCGTCGACGGCGTGCATGGCGTCACCTATGACGGCCAGAACGTCTGGTTCGCGTCAGGCGACAAGCTCAACGCACTCGACCCCGGGACCGGAAAAACGCAGCGCTCCATCGACATCGCGGCCCATGCCGGTACCGCGTTCGACGGCAAGCATCTGTTCCAGATCGCCGAGGACCGTATCCAGAAGATCGATCCACAAACCGGCCGCGTGCTGAACACCATCCCGGCGCCGGGCAATGGCGGCGACTCCGGCATGGCATGGGCGGAGGGCACACTCTGGGTCGGACAATATCGCGAGCGCAAGATCCACCAGATCGATCCCGACACCGGCAAAATCCTGCGCACCATCGAGAGCAACCGCTTCGTCACGGGCGTGACCTGGGTCGATGGCGAACTCTGGCACGGTACCTGGGAAAACGACGAGAGCGACGTCCGCCGCATCGACCCGGAGACGGGCGAAGCGCTGGAGCGGCTTCAACTGCCGGAAGGCACCGGTGTGTCGGGCCTCGAATCCGATGGCGCCGATCAGTTCTTCGCCGGCGGCGGAGCCAGCGGCAAGGTGCGCGCGATCAGGCGACCGAAGCGGACGTGAAAAGCAACGAGCGGCGCCGTGCTTACTTCTTCCCCTGCGGATAGATCGTCTCGCCCTTCTTCAGCATCTCGACGAAGGCCGCAATCCGCTTCTTGCGGCCGGCTTCGGTCTTCATGTTGTGCACCCGAAATGCCAGCGAGAAGCGGTTCTGGGCGCTGAGCTTGGCCAGCATCGCTTTGGCCTTCGGCTCGGCGTCGATCGCCGCCTGCAGATCGGCGGGGATCGCCATATCCTTGCCGCTGCCATAGGCGCGAGCCCAGCGGCCATCGGCCTTTGCCGCCTCCACATGCGTGAGCCCGTGGTCCGTCATGCGCGTCTCCCTGATGAGGCGCGCAACGTTGTCGACGTTGATCTTGCTCCACACGCTCTTCTTGCCGCGCGGCGAATAGCGTTGCAGAAAGCTCGTCTCGTCCAGCCCCTTGCGGATGCCGTCGATCCAGCCCCAGCACAGCACGACATCGATCGCCTCCTTCGGCGTGATCGATGGGAGGCCGGATTTCAGCTTGTGAATCCTGATCCAGACCTCGTCGGCCTTGTCGTGGTTCTTGCCGAGCCATTTGTAGAAGGCGTCGGCTGTCTTGAACTCGCGCACGTTAGCGGGATCGACCTTCACGGGTGCCATGCTCTGCCCTGCCCCGGCGCGCCGCGTTAGCGCGCCTCCAGCCCCATCTGCCAGAAATCCGCTTCCAGCCGCGACGCCTGGCCGAACAGCTTGGCGAGTTCAACGAAACGCCGCTCGGTCATCGCGCGCGCCGCGAGATCGTCGAGATGGCGGCGCGCTGTCACCGCGATATCCTGATAGACCTCGCCGGCATATTCGCCGATCCATTCGCGATAGGGATGATCGCCCAGTGCATCGGCACCACCCGGCGCCAGCTTGCGGCCGATCTCCGCATAACCGATCACGCAGGGCGCCAGCGCCACATGCAGATCGAGCAGATCGCCGGCGGCGCCGCAATCCAGCACGAAGCGCGTATAGGCCACCGTCGACTGCAGCTCGGCCGCCGCCTCGATATCGGCCGGCGACAATCCCCAGCGTCCGCACAGTTTTACGTGAAGCTCCATCTCGCCGAGAATGGCCGCAAGCCCGCCTTGCGCCGCTTTCATGTCGTCGAGCGTCCGGCTCTTATAGGTCGCCAGCGCATAAGCCCGCGCGAACTGGATCAGGAAAAGATAGTCCTGCACGAGGTAGGTTCGAAAAGCGGTCTCGGGCAGCGTGCCGGCGCCGAGCTGGCGGACGAAGCTGTGATCGACATAAGCAGACCAGTCGTCAGCGGCTGCGGCCTTGAGGCGGTCGAAGATGTCCATGTGTCGAATCTCACTTGCCGTCGTCGAGGCTCACCAGCACCGCCGCATTGGCAATGAGGATGCCGTCGCCGCCGCTCTCGGCGGGAATGTCGAGCCCACCTTTGACGGCCGTGACGGTCACCGTGCCGTAGGGCAATTCCTTGCCGACCGCCGATGTGTCGACCTCATCCGGATTGGGCACCGCGATGGTCACGTCGACAAACATGTCGTGCGGCGTCTTGCCGACCATTCTGAAGAAGCCGACGCTGGAATGGCGGATCGCGTCCGACACCGCGCGTTTCGCAGCCTTGGTGGCGTCGCGGCCGTGGACGTCGACGCCCATGCCCATCTCGGTGATACAGCGCACCTTTGCCATCTGTTGTAGTCTCCACTTATTCCCAATTACATTGCGGCGGACTTAAGCAATCTCCTGCATCGCGCGCCAGTCCGTTGCTGCCACGCCCGCGCGATCAGCGACCGGCCATGGTGCAGCCTGGCTGCGGCGCGATCTCGCCCAGTCCGCGAACCGAGACGAGCTCCTGCCCCTGCGTCCTGGCGATGAACATGTTCATGGTCGCATAGTGGTTCGCATCGATGGTGACCGGACCCGTTGGCGACGGGATGGTGATTCCTGCCAGCGCATCGACAATGGCCTCCTTGTCGACCTTCCCTGCTTTCTCGATCGCAGCCTTCAGCGCGATCAGCGTGTTGTAGTGGGTCATGACATAGTTCGACACCACCGCGTCGGCGCCACCTTCAGCGCGCACCTTGGAGACAAATGCCTTAATCTCCGGCGCGTCGCTCGTCGCGACCGACGGCACCACCGCGATCATGTTCTGGCCCTTGCCGCGAAACACACCGAGATCGACCTCGGACAAGCCCAGGAATGCGACTGTCGTGTCCTTGAACAATCCCTGATCGTCCGCCTGCCGGATGAAATCCATGCCGTCGCCCTTCAGCGCGAACAGCAACACCTTCGCCTTGCTCGCGGCCACCTGCGCAATCAGCGGCGTGAAATCCTTTTCGGTCCCCAGCGTATATTGTGTGCCAACGATTTTTCCGCCGAGCTTCTCGATTAGCGGCTTGGCCATGTCGAACATCTGGTGCGGCCAGACGCGATCGGCGCCGAGCAGGAAATAGGTGTTGCCGACGGCCTCGTTCACATAGGGCAGCAGCTGGCCGAGATCCTGGTTCGGCACCGTGCTGAACGAAAACACATAGCGGCTGCATGTGCCGCCTTCGAAATTCGTGGCGTAGAGCAGCGGCGTTTTCGAGCTCTCGGCGAGTGGCCTGATCGCATTGAAATTGGCCGAGGTGACGGGGCCGACCACCGCAACGACGCCGCTGTCGAGCACCGACCGCATCGCGCTCTCGGCAGAGGCCGGCCGGGTCTTGTCGTCGGCATAGATGACCTCGACGGGCCTGCCGAGAATGCCGCCCGCCGCGTTGATCTCCTTGACGGCGAGATCGAGCCCGAGTTTTGCCTGCTGGCCATAAAGTTCGACACCGCCGGAAAACGGCAGGACCGCACCGATACGAATGGGATCGGCAGCATTCGCAGCGGAGCTGAGCGCCAAAGACCCCAGCAGGAATGCGAGCGTCATGACTCGTGTGACAAGCAGTTTCATGCGCGCTTCCCTCTGCCATGGGTTGCGCTGTCGGCGCCCCCGAGCTCGCCGTCATGATTGCCCCGGAAAGATCGCAGCGCGCAAGAGCCGATCAAGGCTCTGTCTGCTCAGGGCAACGTGGTCGACCTTGGTCCGGGTCCAGCACGCGCGGGAGCGTCAGTGACCGGCGCAACAGGCACAGGGGGTCCGGATACGTCCGTTGCGGGAGCCGCAGCCACAGGCGCAACGCTGTCCGGGACGATGGAGACTGGTGCCCCGGCCACGGGAGCCGGAGGGACTGCTACTGCGGTGGCCGGCGCAGGAGCGGCCGGAGCCACAGGGGCAGGCGCAGCCGCCGGAGGCACTGCAGCATTCATCATCGGCTTGCAGAGCATCACGGCCGCAGCCGCGGCGGTCAGTGACGCCAGACTCTGGAGCTCCGGCGCTTGTCGCGGATCACGTGCCACCGCGGCCGCTTCGTCGCGAAGCCGCTCGTTGCAGTCGCAGGTAGGAATGCCACTGGTCGGCGTGCAGGCATCATGATTCATGCAGGCGAGATCGAGGGCATCGATGGGGGGCGTCCCCGGCCGATTGCCTGCACCGCAGTAATTGCCGTGAATCAGCGTCGCGCCGTCGGTGGCCACAGCAGGGTTGTTGCCGGCGGCGCGAGCGCCAGACGCCCTCTCCTGCGCATGCAACGACGCAGTTGCAAGGACGGTGCATGACATCAGCAGCGCCGCAGAGCAGCAGCGCAGCCACGGAGCGATGGACGAAGGCTTGATCATTTTGGAGGGGCCCGCCTGGCACCGACGGAAGATGTCGGCCGCCAAGCATACGCGCGGCGTGGCCTTAGGTTCCCGATCGGGTTTTCCGGGTTCAGTAGGTCATTGCCCTCAGCCCGCGATCAGCTCCTTCGCCAGCGCCATATAGGCCGGCAGCGTTACTGGATCGTTGGCGGCATTGCCGGCAACCGGATGCGACGCATAGCGTGCGATCACCATCTCGGCCTTGGGATCGATATAAAGCCCCTGACCATAGACGCCGCGCGCCATGTAGGCGCCATGGGCATTGTGGGTCACCCACCACTGGTTGCGATAGGACGCGCCGGGCAGCGTGGTGTAGCCGGCCGGCTTGAATTTCTCGGGATCAGCGCCCTTCTCGATATCCTCGACCACCGCAGCCGGCACGATCTGGCGACCATTGAAGCGACCGTGATTGCGCATCACCTCGCCGAAGCGCGCAAGATCGCGCAGCGTCGTCGAGAGGCCGCCGCCACCGCTCTCGGTGCCGATGCGGTCGACATGATAATGCGCGTCCTCCTCCGCGCCCATCGGCGCCCAGATGCGCTCGGACAACAGATCGGACAGCGTCATGCCGCTGGCACGGCGGCAGATCCAGGCGAGCACGTCGGTGTTGACGGTCTTGTAGGAGAAAGCCTTGTCGTGCTCGCCCTGCTTGGTCTGCGTGCAAAGGAAACTGAAGATGTCGGTCGCGCCGTCATAGTCCGGCGGAATCGGCGCCATGCCGTTGGCGCGCCGCAATCCCCACACATCGGAATTCTTGTCGGTATAGACCTCCGTATAGGTGAGCCCGGTGGTCATATCCATCACCTCACGCACCCGGGCATCGCCGAATGCGCTGTCCTTCAGCTCCGGCACATAATCGGTGACGGGCGCCTGCGGATCGATCTTGCCTTCCGCGACCAGAATGCCGGCCAGCGTACCGGTGAAGGACTTGGTCACCGACATGGCAATATGCGGCTTGTGCGGCTTCAGCGCGCCGGCATAGCGCTCGTAAATCAGCTTGCCCTTGTGCAGCACTGCCATGCCGTCGGCATAGGTCTCATCGAACATGCGGGCGAAGGTCATCGGCCGGCCATCCATGGTGGTCGACGCGATGCCGCCGATATCGCGCTCCGCGCGCGGCAGCGTGGATGCAGGCCCAGCCCCGCGCCAGACATTCACGGTCGGCACCAGCTGGCGGATATTGCTCCAGGCCCAGCGCAGCTCGGGGAAGTTGCGGAACGAGCCGTCGTGGAACGTGATGAGCTTGTCTTGCGGCGGCGGAAAGCCTTGCATGAAGCCAAGCGTGTTCGGATCGGTCTCGGCGGCGGTGGGGGCTTGGCTCGGTGCAGGCGCGTCGGACATCAAGGCTCTCCGGAGGATGGTGAGCCAGTCGTAACATCGCGGAGCATGACGCACATCCCGCGTTTGAGCGGGGGTGCATTGATCAGTCGTTCTCGGTTTCGAAGAATATCCGTTCGACGAGGGGTTCGGCCCGCGAAATTCCGTGGCCCAAAATAGAAATCGGTTGTCGGGAGACGCGCCGGTCGTTCGTCCTGTGGATGCGAAACACCCGAGTGGAGAGAAACAATGCCCACGATTAGCGCCTTTGAACGATCCCCCGATCGCGGAAGGGGATTGGCGCGTGACATGGGCGTTCGCTGGGCGCTCGAAGAAGTGGGCCAGCCTTACGACGTCCGTCTACTGTCGTTCACTGAGATGAAGGAGCCCGCACATCGCAGGCTTCATCCTTTCGGACAGATCCCGACCTACCAGGACGGCGATCTCGTGCTGTTCGAGTCCGGCGCTATCGTCTTCCATATCGCGGAGCGCCATCCGGGCCTGCTGCCAGACGATGCGCATGCCCGCGCGCGT
This sequence comes from Tardiphaga sp., assembly GCF_041424195.1. Classification (NCBI taxonomy): domain Bacteria; kingdom Pseudomonadati; phylum Pseudomonadota; class Alphaproteobacteria; order Hyphomicrobiales; family Nitrobacteraceae; genus Tardiphaga; species Tardiphaga sp. The sequence goes on from NZ_JBGMOE010000218.1 coordinate 27,390, forward strand.
ACGATCGCCTGGATGTTCGCCGCGCTCAGCACCGTAGAGCCGCCGATCGTGGAGCGCGGAACCGCCATACTCACGGAGCGCGACAAGACCTGGTACGAGACGCGCCTGCCGATCCTCGACGATCGCGTCCGAGCCCGACTGGCGGACCTGTCCATCTGCCTTGGCAACGCCGACTGGCTCGACGGCGGGTTCAGCGCCGGTGACCTGCTGATGGTGACGGTGCTGCGCAGATTGAATGGATCAGGACTACTGGAGGACTATCCGAACCTCTGCGCCTACATCGCCCGCGGTGAAGCGCGCCCCGCCTACAAGCGCGTCTTTGCCGATCAACTGGCGGTCTTCGCCGGCACGCCACCGACCGGCGAGTAAAGGGCCGCTCTAGACTCACGCGAGCCTTTCATAGAAGCGGCGCAGGCTTGGTTTGTAGAGGTCTAGAAGGCTTAGATCTGTCGCTTCTGACATGAGCGACTAATCGACTAACCTCCGTGCCGAGCGGCGTTCAAAACTACGCCCCGTCACTCCCACTCGATCGTCCCCGGCGGCTTGCTCGTAATGTCATACACCACGCGATTGATGCCCGCTCGCGTACCAGCCCCGCGGCGCGGCAGGTGTTTGCCTGCCAACGCCGATCTTGAACAGCTCTCGTCCTCCGCCCTAGTAATGGACGGAGGCGCCCATCGCACCGATCTTGGGCGGAGCGAACTTGGTCAGGTCGATGCCTTCGACCGCGGCCTTGTATTCTTCGGCGCTCGGCGTGCGACCGAGGATCGCCGACAGCACCACGACCGGGGTCGAGGCCAGCAGCGATTCACCCTTCTTCTCGGCGGTGTCTTCCACCACGCGGCCCTGGAACAGACGGGTCGAGGTCGCGAGAACAGTGTCGCCCTTCTCCGCCTTTTCCTGGTTGCCCATGCACAGGTTGCAGCCTGGACGCTCGAGATACAGGATATTCTCGTAGGCGGTGCGGTTCGCGGTCTTCGGCTTCACATCGTCGAATTCGAAGCCGGAATACTTCTGCAGGATTTCCCAGTCGCCTTCAGCCTTCAACTCGTCGATGATGTTGTAGGTCGGAGCCGCGACGACCAGCGGCGCGTTGAACGCAACCTTGCCTTCGGCCTTCTCGATGTTCTTGAGCATCTGGGCAACGATCTTCATGTCGCCCTTGTGCACCATGCACGAGCCCACGAAGCCGAGATCGACCTTCTTGGTGCCGCCGTAATAAGAAATCGGACGGATGGTGTCGTGGGTGTAGCGCCTGGACACATCGGCGTTGTTCACGTCGGGATCGGCGATCATCGGTTCGTCGATGATATCAAGATCGACGACGACTTCGGCGAAGTATTTTGCATTGGCGTCCGGCGTCAGCGCAGGCTTCTCGCCCGAACGGATCTCGGCGATGCGCGCATCGGCCTTGGCGATCAGGCCCTTCAGCGTGCCCGCGGCATTGTCCATTCCCTTGTCTATCATGATCTGGATCCGCGACTTGGCGATCTCCAGCGACTCGATCAGCGTGTCGTCCTGCGAAATGCAGATCGACGCCTTGGCCTTCATCTCGGCCGTCCAGTCGGTGAAGGTGAAGGCCTGGTCGGCGAGCAGCGTGCCGAGATGGACCTCGATGATCCGGCCCTGGAAAACATTGTCGCCGCATTGCTTGAGCATCTGCGCCTGGGTCGCATGCACCACGTCGCGGAAGTCCATATGCGGCTGCATCGCGCCCTTGAACGTCACCTTGACCGATTGCGGGATCGGCATCGTCGCCTCGCCCGTCGCCAGCGCCAGCGCAACGGTGCCGGAATCGGCACCGAAGGCCACGCCCTTGGACATGCGGGTATGGCTGTCGCCGCCGATGATGATCGCCCAGTCATCCACGGTGATGTCGTTCAGCACCTTGTGGATGACGTCGGTCATCGCATGATAGCTGCCCTTGGGATCGCGCGCGGTGATCACGCCGAAATTGTTCATGAAGCTCATCAGCTTCGGAATGTTGACCTGCGCCTTCTTGTCCCACACCGATGCCGTGTGGCAGCCCGACTGATAGGCGCCGTCGACGA
>NZ_JBGMOE010000219.1:0-29343 GCF_041424195.1 Tardiphaga sp.
CCGCGCTGCTCTAGACGCCTGATGGCAGGCGGCCTGCCACAATCTGGCGCCGGAGGTTCGACCCAGATCCGGACGTTCGCGTCGCCCTTTTCGATTCCTAACTTCTGCCATTCGTTAATCTCGACCTGGAGACTGGTTTCAAGCCCGACGGCTTATCCGCTGAATGGCGGTAACTGCTGCACGCTGTGTGAGAACGTCGATCTCGCACCAGCGATGGTCACGCGCGAGAACGTAGCGCTCACCTCTTCATTGCCCCGATCGGCTCGGGCCCGCCGGCAGCGCGATGGCGCGCTCGAGGTTATAAGCGAGCACATAGAGGCGCATCTCGTCTCACACCAAACGAGCAGCTCGTTCCAATTTTGGTTGCTCAGCTGTCGTGACGACCAGAACTTCAGCATCGAAGCGATAATGACGTTCTCTCTTTTTGGCGTTGACCGATTGGCATAATTCGCGTGACGTTGCTCAATCGGTGAATCGACCGAGAATCAGGGGAAGACCATGAAAAGCTTGGCAGCTGTCATTCTTATCGCCGCCTTGTCGGTTTCGGCGTAGGCCAAGGGCGGCGGAGGACACGGTGGCGGCCATTCCAGCCATTTAACTTCGCCCCGCTCGACGAGCACGAGCGGCGAGCATTGGACGACGGGGCACACCACGCGCACCGGAACTTATGTGCAGGGGCATTATTCCACGAACCCCAATGCCACCCGGAATGATAACTATTCCACAATTGGCAATGTTAATCTTCATTCCGGTGAAGCCGGTAGAAAACCGCGAGACGAGGACCCGAAGTAACAAAGACTTAGGCTGCGAAGACTTGTTCCCGCCCATCTGGAGACGAAATGACGGTTGCTTCTTGGGAGTTCTGGTCACTCGCGACCATGCTGATCGCAACACATGGCGATGACGCCGAACCCGAAGCAGCGCGCCGCCTTCAGGAAGCCGAAGCGTCGGGGGACTCAGGCCAAAAAGTCGTTTGGATGGAAGTCGGTCGCAAACTGAGAGACATACGGGCCGAACGAACCGCACAGGGGGGATGATTGTGATGTTAAAATATTTTCAAATGATTGCGTTGGGTTTAGCCTGCTTGCTGTTAGCTGGCGGCACCGTGGAGGCACGGGAAAATCGTCACCATCATCACGTGGTAACTAGTGGGTACGGCGAGGACTATTACACCGCTCGTAGCGGGCACAGGGTACATCGCCCGATGCAAGCAAGCCGAGCGCCAGCTGGGGCAAGCGCGCAATGCGCGGATCGATCATGGAGCTTCAGCGAGAGCCGCCGCGGTACCTGCTCTCACCATGGCGGTGTCAGCCGCTGGCTTTGACCAATTGCGTCGCGCGCGTGAACGGGGCAGACTAAGTGAACATAATCGGGGTGGTAGATATGAAGCGTATTCTTCTCGCAGTCCTAGGTATTCTGGCCCCGCTCGCGGTGACCGCGACGCCCGCAAACGCTCAAGCGGTCCGTCACTACGACTGCACCAAGGCAGGGAATGCAAACAAGGCGGTTTGCAAGGGAGCCGCCACGGTGCCGGCAGCCACCCCAGTGACGCCGGTCACCACCTCCGCGCGACACTACGATTGCTCAAAAGCCGGAAACGCCAATAAGGCTGTTTGCAAGAGTGCTGCGCCATCACCAACCGTAGTGAAGGCTGCGCCCGCCGGGACGGCTACACGCCATTATGACTGCTCGAAAGCTGGCAACGCAAACAAGGCAGTGTGCAAAGGTGCCACCGCGACCGCTGCGCCAGTACCTGCGTCGCGCTCAGCTCCCGCTGCAGTTCCAGCCTCGCGCGCTGCAACAGTGACTCCTGCATCACGCGCGCCTGTCACCGGCCAGAACACGAACCCGGCAGGGCCAAACGGGGCGACCGCAAAGTGCCGCGATGGGTCGATGAGCTTCTCTGCACACCGGTCAGGGACTTGCTCGCGCCACGGTGGCGTTGCGCAGTTCTTTTAGTCTCCAGTCGCCGCTGATGCTGAACGGCTGGTCAGATCGCGGACCACCGGTGTCTCGCTGGAAGACGGTATTAGCTTTGTGGGGGGGGGCGGCGGCGGGTGGTCGCGGCGTTTCTCGCGATCAACGTAGCTCGCGGCGTCATCGACTACATGTGGAACTGGTGAGTGACCCTAAACGGGCAGTGCGAGCGTTGGGCGGAAGCGCTAGCGATCGAGAAAACGCACGGTGAACGAGCGCCGAGGTGGGTCGCAGAAGGAATTGGCGATTTGGCGCTTCAGGGCGACTCCGACGGAATCGGTCGCCTTTGATCGATCGCCGCGCTGCTTGATCAATTGCGGCGCCACTCCAATCATGAAGGCCGATGCGCAGAGTTTGACTGACGTACGCTTAAGTTAGTTAGCGCATTTGCGCTTGCCTGCATTCGATATGGCGTAATGATGTAAGCCAGCCGGAAGAGACCGGTGTGAACGGGGAAGATATTTATGAAGATTGCACTTTTTGTCGTCGCGCTATTCGCGGCTGGCGGAGCAGGCGCACGTGGAGGACCACACTATGGCGGTGGTCACCATACCTCGAGCCACGGCGGTCACTATTCTGGGGGGTATGGTGGATCGAGCCATCGCGGCGGCCATTACACCAGCAAGACCGGCAGCCATCATTACGGCACCCATCGATAGCAACCTCTTCGGGCGAGCTGGTGACAGCTCGTCCCACTACCCGCATCGTTTCAGCCGCTCCCATACCCTAACTTGACAGGCGGCCAGCATGACCCAATGCACGAAGCCGCTGCGCGGCAGTGGTGTTGGCGGTGAGGTAGCGCGCCGGCGCTGAGGTTTGGCCGCGCGGGAGCGGTGGCGGACGATGGAGTTCCTTCAACAAGAGGAACTTCGCTATGACGCCTCAACCGACCAAGCGACCCTTCACCCCGCTGCGTCAGCGCATGCTCGACGATATGGCGATGCGTGCCATGCGCGCGCGGACCCAGCACGACTATGTCCGTCACGTCCGCGCCTTCGCGGCCTTCCTCGGACGTTCGCCCGACACCGCGACCGCCGAGGATGTACGCCGCTTCCAGCTTCACCAGCGCGAGCATGGTGTCGGGGAAGGCTCGATCAACGGCTCGGTGTCGGCGCTGCGCTTCCTGTTCGAGGTGACACTCGAGCGACCTGATCTGTCGCGGCGGCTGGTGCTGGCGCGTCGTCCCAGGAAGCTCCCCGACGTGCTGAGCGTTGATGAGGTGGCCAAGCTGCTCGAGGCGGCACCGGGCATCAAGTACCGCGCGGCGCTGGGCGTTGCCTATGGCGCCGGCCTGCGCGTGTCGGAAGTCGCGCATCTCAAGGCCGACGATATCGACAGCAAGCGGATGCTGATCCGGATCGAGGAGGGCAAGGGGCGCAAGGACCGCAACGCGATGCTGTCGCCGCAACTGCTCGAGCTGCTGCGGCTGTGGTGGCGCGAGGGCAAGCGGCGCAGCGTCCTGCTGCCGCACGGCTGGCTGTTCCCCGGGCGCAGCTACACCGATCCGATCTCGACGCGGCAGCTCCACCGCGCCGTCTGCGAGGCAGCTGAGGCGGCCGGGATCCGCAAGCGCGTGAGCCCGCACACGCTGAGGCACAGCTTCGCCACCCACCTGCTCGAACAGGATGTCGATATCCGCGTGATCCAGGTGTTGCTCGGGCACAGCAAGCTCGAGACGACCGCGCTCTACACCAAGGTCGCCACCCGCACGATCCGCGCGGTCACCAGTCCGCTCGATCGGCTGATGGCGCTGATGGAGGGCAAGACACCGGCCGGTTGAACCGGTGCGCGCCTCGCTCGAGGTCGCCGACATCTTCCGTGCTGCCGGGCCTGCGTACCGGGCAACCCATGCCGGGCATCTGAGCCTGCACCAGCTCAAGGTCATGTCGGCGATCGAGCATTGTCGCACCGCCGTCATGGGCGGGCACGTCGAGGCCTGCACCGACTGCGGGCATTGGCGGGTTGCCTATAACAGTTGTCGTAACCGGCATTGTCCCAGGTGCCAGGGTGCCGCCGCGCGCGCCTGGCTCGCAGAGCGCGAGGCCGACCTGCTGCCGGTCGGATACTTCCATGTCGTGTTCACGCTGCCCGCCGAGGTCGCTGACATCGCGTTCCACAACAAGGCGCTGGTCTACGACCTGCTGTTCAAGGCCGCGTCCGAGACGATGCTGACGATCGCCGCCGACCCGAAGCATCTCGGCGCCCGCATCGGCATCACCGCGGTGCTGCACACCTGGGGGTCCGCGATGACCCACCATCCGCATGTCCACATGATCGTGCCCGGCGGCGGCATCGCGCGGGACGGCACGCGCTGGATATCCTCACGGCCGGCGTTCCTGCTGCCGGTCAAGGTGTTGGGCAAGCTGTTCCGCCGCCTGTTCCTGACCCGGCTGATGGCGCTGCACGCGGCGGGGCGGCTCGCGTTCTACGGCACCCTCGCGCAGCTGGCCGATAGGCGTGCGTTCCTTCGCCACCTGTCTCCGATCCGCAAAAAGAACTGGGTGGTCTACGCCAAGCCGCCGTTCGCTGGGCCGCAAGCAGTGCTCGCCTATCTGTCGCGCTACACCCACCGGGTCGCGATCTCGAACAGTCGGCTGCTCGCCTTCGACGGGGCCGGCGTCACCATGCGCTACAAAGACTATCGCCGCGACGGTGCCGATCGGCAGCAGGTGATGACGCTGGCGACGGACGAGTTCATCCGCCGCTTCCTGCTCCATGTCCTGCCGCGCGGGTTCCACCGCATCCGCCATTACGGCCTGCTCGCCGGCGCCACCCGCAAGGCGCATCTCGAACACGCCCGCCAGTTGCTCGGCGTCGCGCCGCCGCTCGATAACGAGACGCCCGACGAGCCGACCGATGTCCGCCCACCATGCCCCTGCTGTGGCGGGCACATGGTCATCATCGAGACCTTCGAGCGCTGGCGCCAGCCGCGCGCACCGCCACACTCCACCGCATCGACCGGGACCACCGCGCCATGACCCGGCATGGCTCAGCCCAACCGTGCTCCGAAAGTCCCGTGCTTCCGGCGGCGATGTCGCTCGCGCTGGCAACAACGCCAGCCGAGCCGGCGCCGATCTCAAGCCCCAACCCTGGTTACCAGCTACGCGGTACATCGCCCCTGCACCCTACGTTCCGACCGCCGATGCGAGTCCCGCACGCCGATGCGACCACCGCACGACAGGGCGAAAACCGAAATCCCCATAGGTAAGCGCTCGTGGTCCGCGGCTTCCTGCTTTGGAGGATATCGTTCGCCTGCCGGCATCCGATATCCTTCACATACCCGGACACTAAGCCGGCTTTCAGTGCTGCCCGAAACCGGACGCTCATTAATTGCAGCCAAGCGTGACTGCTAAGCGCCCCACTAAGCGGGCATTGCGGCGATTGAACCGGCTACCCAAAAACGGTCGTTCGTTCATCGCGCTTCCTGCCTATGCCGGAACGACCACCGTTGCGGACGCCTACCATTACGAAGCGATGAGTGGCTTGGCTGCCGTTCGCGAGCAGACATGCTGCGTTTGTCTGGATGTCAAATGGGCGCGATATATTCTAACGACGTTTGCCTGGTATCGATGACCGATGTCCAACAGCCGCAGGTCTATCCAGAAAAGTATCAGCAGCGATTATCCAAATAATCTTGACAGAGCCTCAGTCCGGTTCCCAACGTTCATACCGGGAACTAATACAAATAAATCGCCTGCTACTTCCCAGGCTGACGCTTTCCGCTGACCGTATCAAAGAATGGAGGGGAAGTCCGTGTGGGCTGATACCGAGACCGACGTCGACTTCCTGAACTACTCCGAGATCGCGGAGATGGTCGCGGAGATGATTGGCGACGATACGCTGCTTCCTCTTTCGCTCGGAATTTTCGGTGGCTGGGGGATCGGCAAGTCCAGCACGCTCAACCTCGTCGAGAGCCTGCTGAACGAGCAGTCGGAGGAGTATCTAATCGTCCGATTCGACGCCTGGTTCTATCAGGGCTTCGACGATGCGCGCGCCGCGCTCATGTCCGTCATCGTCAAGGCACTCGCGGAAGCAGTGCCGGAGGGACTCAAGAAAAAGGCCAGCGGGCTGATCAAGCGCGTCAACAAAGCACGCCTTCTGGGACTTCTGGTGGAAGGCGGCGCCGCTGCGCTCGGCTTCCCAACCTTCGGCGCAGCCGGGAGGTTGGTGGAAGCCGGCGGAAAGGCCATCGGCGACGGCTTGGACGAAAAGGATTGCGAAGAAGCGGGACAGGATGCGGAGAAATTCGCCGAGAAGGCGGGCAAGCTGCTCGATCCGGCAAAGGCGCCCACGGAGGAAATCACGGCGTTCCGCACCGAGTTCGGCGAGGTGCTCGCCGGGCTCGACAGGAAGCTGGTGGTCTTCATCGACAACCTCGACCGCTGCCTGCCTAAAAACTCGATCCAGACGCTCGAGGCCATCCGGCTCTTCATGTTCCTGCCGAATACCGCGTTCGTGGTGGCAGCCGACGAGGACATGATCCGGCACGCGGTGTCCGAGCACTTCAAGGATCCGGGCGATCGCCTCGTCACCGACTACCTCGACAAGCTGATCCAGATGCCAGTCAACGTGCCCCGCCCCGGCGTGCTGGAGATCCGGGCCTACCTCACCATGCTGATCGCCACACGGTCTGGCTGCGGTAAGGACAAGGTCGCAGCGCTTCGCACTTTTCTCATCGACGATCTGCGCCATTCCTGGAAGGATGGTGACGGATACGACGTCGACAAGGTCATGGATCTATTGGGGTCGAGCGACGGCGACCTGCGGAATCAGATCGAACTCGGTCTACGAATGGCGCCGATGCTCGCGCAGTCGGCCAAGGTCAACGGCAACCCGCGCATCGTCAAGCGCATGATGAACGTGGTTCGCATGCGAGCCTCTGTCGCGAAGCGCCGAACCATGAATCTTGACGAGGCAGTGATAGCCAAGCTGGCCCTTTTCGAGCGCTGCACAGACGTGAAAGCCACGCAGGCGCTTCAGCACGAGGTGCAGACCGCAGCTTCCGGCAAGCCCGAACTTTTCGCCAAAGCCGAGGCGGCGCAGACGGAGGCCGCATTGCGCGCGATCCTACCGGAAACACTGAAGCCACACCTCACCGTACTGCGGGACTGGTTCGGATTGGAACCGAAACTGTCCGGCATCGACCTGCGTCCGGCGGTGTACCTCTCCCGTGAGACCGTGCCTATGCGGCTCCGAGGCACGTCTCTTTCTCCGACAACCCTCAAGGCGATCGAATCACTCATGGCCACGTCGACTATGAGCTCGGTCTCCGCGCGTGAGGCTGCTACCGGGATCGATCCGTCTGAAGCCGTCGCGGCGATGGACGAGATGATCGCCGAAATGCGTAAAAATTCAGATTGGGCGAAGGTCAGGAACGACCTGCGGGGCGGTGTCATCTTGGCGCGCGCATGGCCCGAGGCCGCTGCCAGGCTCAACCTCTACCTCGCGTCGCTGGCGCAGCGTCCGAGGTGGCTGCAGGCCCTGATCAAGAATGAGGATTGGGTGGAGGAGAACTAATGGGCACGTCGGCGTCGGCAAAAGGTCCCAACAGCAGGTCCCCGCTGGTCCCGCCATGGGCGGACGCAACGCCGGACGCGCCCGTGCCTCAGCCGGAGGGACAGCGCTTCCGCGGCTTCCGGACCGAGTTCGGCAAGGTGGCGAGCGGTGGCGGCGGCTCGATGGCCAAGGCCCTTCAGAAATACGCTTCCGCAGCGACCGGCGGTTCCGAAGTCGGTCCTCGTCGCTTCGGCCCCGCCTACGGTTCCGGCGCCGATCTGATCCAGGCGCTGTCCGGCGAAGACATCCAGACGCCGTCGGGATCCTTCAACCTGGCCTCGCTTGCCGGCCTGCCTATGGACGAGGCGGCCCAGTCGATTGCAGAGGCGCTTGCTCCGCAGAACTCCGATGCCGACCAGGTGCGATCCGCCATGCAGGAGTCGCTCGCCGAGGTGCTGGGAGAGGACGGCGGCTTCGACCCGTCGGCGATCGGCGCCGATCAGATAGTCGCGGTGCTGGTCGAGTTCTTCGCCCGCATCCTCTTTCAGGAAATATCCGCAGCCGCCGGGGAGGCCTGGAAGAAGGCGCCCAGCGTCGAGCGATCAACAGCCACGGAGAATGAGCTTCTCGAGGTTGTGCGCGCGGCGATGGATGCCCACCTCTCCCCGCGCCTTACTGGCAACCTCGGCTCGCTCGACCGTGACCAGATCGCGGCGATCGAGCGGGCCGCGCTCGTCGATGTCTGGCAGGCATGGAGCGATGCGGAATGACCCGGGTCGTCCTTGAGCTTGATCCGCAGCGGCTCGGCGTCGGGCTTGCGCCGGACAATATCCCCGTCCTGCTCTACGGGTCCAGTACGACGGTCCCGGGCGCTGGGGTGATCGGTAACGATCTGCGCGGTCGGTTCGAGCGGCTCGGCGTGCCGCCATCCCGTCAGGCGATGGATTTGGTGGCGGTCGCTATGGCGGTCACAGCCGCTGACACCTTTGTCCTGCGGGACGAGGCGGCTGACGGGTGGCGTCGCGAGATCGAGATCGACCTGCCTGTCGTCGAGCCCGACCGATGGAGCGCGCTCGAGCCGCTGCTCGCCACCACACTCGGCTTCCTGAGCGGTGACTCCTGGTCGTTCGCCTTTCGGGGCGGCGGCCTGCCGCCGCCATCCGTTCTCGACGTCCGCCATCGCGCCGCGATCGACCCGTCCAGGATCGACGCGATCGCGCTCTTCTCCGGCGGCCTCGACAGCGGCCTTGGTGTTATGGACCTACTCGACGCAGGTATTCGTCCTCTGCTCGTCAGCCACGCTCCGCGCGGCGACAAGACGTATCAGAGTGCGGTCGCCAGTTTGCTCTCTCCGCAGCCGCAACGCTTCGAGTTCAACAGCTATCCCAGCCGCGACGGCGCCACCGAGATCACCACCCGGACCCGCAGCTTCCTGTTTCTCACCTTCGCGGCGCTCATCGCCCAGGCCGTCCGCTCCTTCCGCGGCGCGACGACGATCGATCTTTATATGTGCGAGAACGGCCTGATCGCGCTGAACCCTCCCCTGACTGCCCGCCGGATCGGAGCGCTGAGCACCAGGACCGCTCACCCACACTATCTCTCGCTGATTCAGCAACTGTTCGACGCCATCGATCTCGGCGTCAGAATCAACAATCCGCATCGTCACGAAACGAAGGGCGAGATGCTAGCCCGCCGGGTGAAGAAGCAGCCCGCCATGGCGAATTTCGCATCGTCGACGGTGTCGTGCGGAAACTGGAAGCGGAAGAACATGCAGTGCGGTCGCTGCTGGCCGTGCTCGATACGCCGGTCTTCCTTCCACCATGCCGGACTGGCCGACGACACCACGTACGAGACCGTCAATCTGATCGACGCTTTGAAGGAAGACGACTATAGGGACGACATCGTGTCCATCCATACCGCCCTACGGCGCCGCTACGAACGCGGCCTCAAGAGCTGGGTGATGCAGAGCGGTCCGCTTCCGAATGACGCCACGGAACGTGCGGCGCTGTACGGGGTCGTCGAGCGCGGGATGGATGAACTGGAGAGTTTCTTCGCATCGCACGGACTAAGCGTTTGATCGACTTCCACTGCCATCTCGACCTCTATCCCGATCCCGAGCGCGAGGTCCGCGAAGCGGACGCCGCGCGCGTCTACGTTCTCTCCGTAACCACGACGCCGCGAGCGTGGGTGCGCACCGCCCAGCTTGCGAAAGGGCATAAGCGCATCCGCACATCTCTCGGCCTTCATCCGCAGCTGGCCCATGAGCGATCGAACGAGCTCGACCTCTTCGAGGAACTGCTTCCCCGCTCGCGCTACGTCGGCGAGATCGGTCTTGACGGCGGTCCGGGCTACGGTCAGCACGCCGCGATCCAGTCTAAGGTGTTCGACACCATCCTGCGGCTCTCCGCGCGCAGCGGCGGCCGCATTATGAGCATTCACAGTCGACGCGCGGTGGACGAGATACTCGAGCGGCTCGCCGCCACGCCGGATGCAGGGACTCCGATCCTCCACTGGTTTTCCGGAACCGCCACGCAGCTTCGCCGCGCAGCCGACATCGGCTGCTGGTTCTCAGTCGGCCCCGCGATGCTTCGTGGCGAGAAAGGCAGGTCCCTGGCCAAGGCGATGCCGGCCGAGCGCATCCTCACTGAGACCGATGGCCCGTTCGCTTCCGGCCCCGACGGCCCCCTCCATCCCGCCGATTCCTGGCAGGCGGTCAGGCAGCTGGCGACGATCTGGGGCATTCCGCTGGAGGAGGCGCGGACGCGGCTGCTGGACAATCTGCGATCGCTGAGTGGATCGGTGCCCGATCACATCAGGGAGCGGAACATCGCACAGCGCGCGAGCGCGTGACCTATTTTCTGTTCAATCGGCGAGGCTGACGCCGACTGTGCACTGGCGACGATTCATGTCCGCTTCACACGATTGACCGCTGAAACCGGTCTTTCAGCTCCCGGCCCAGGAGCTGCCATGGGATCGTCGTCGCCGCAACCACTGTAACTGGGCCGACAGCGGATAGTCGGCTTTAGCGGACCCGGTGTTGGTAAGTAGACGATCGAACCACCGAACCCCATCGGTAAGCCAAATGGCCGAGGCCACGCCTTAAGAGTAGGCGGTTGCATGCGCACGGACAAGGAAGGGCAGAGGTAGCAAGGCGCAGCATACGCTTGCGTACGATCAGAGATTGAGGCCTGCGTGGAACGCGGGGTTCAGCACGTAGCTTAGATTTCCCTTCGCCTTCATAACCAGAACCTTAAGCAACTTCATATCGTAGTTCACGTCGTATACGAATGTTGGCGCTGCCGCGCTGTTCTGAACACCCAGAAAGCCGTAGTAAAGTAAAAACTCAATCACGTCGTCAATCCGATCGGCTTTTACACCTGCTCCGGCACAGATTTCCTCAAGCTTATCGCGATCAAAAACCTCTCCTTCACCTATAAAATGATATAGTAGATTGGTATCTTCACCGAGAATGTCGGTGAGTTCTTGATCGGCTTCGGTGATCAGATCCAGAGAATAGCTCTTGAGGCCCTTATCCAAATCCTCAGTCTCAATCTTTTCGTGACCTAAGCCCACCGCAAACCCACGACAGTGCCCAACAAGCTTGATCAAATTGCGCGGCCGCATCAACGATCTCTCGATGAGAAACTGAGCAGTCTCTTCGCCGTTATAGTGGCTCAAACAAATATTATTCCACACTTTTTCAAAAGATGTATCTGATGGAAGAACTCCATGAACGAGTCGTCTGCGGAGCATTTCTCTGAGGAGGTCTGGGTCATGCCAGTCAAGCACCGCACGGCTTTCTTTCCCGTAATCAGCGGAAGCTTCGACCAGCAACTGATATACGTCATTGCGTACGAACACTATACAATGGAAATCGTGGTTGGCCGACTGCATTTGTCGCTGCACCTTCCGAGCAGCATCGATGAGACAACGAAGGATCGTCACATCCTCATCCGATAATCCGTGGGCAGACCACCCCTTGTCTAAATTATCAAACAGAATCCATACGCTCTCTTTAAATTCCAGATATGAGGAGAGCGCCTCTCGTACCTCCCGGATATTATGCTTGTGCACCAACTCCGTGACCTGGGACGAAGTAAGGCGCTGCTCCTTGGCAGTGCCAAACCGCTCTTTGAAAGCGTCGACGAGAGACCTTGATATGCCGAGAAGGCGTTCCGAGAAATCACCCTCCCCGGCGTCTCCAGATTCGTAGACTTCTTTCAATCGCAAATACGGTTCATACAGGCGTGCATTCCTCAGGTACTTACTTTTATCCTTCTCCAAAAGCTTATAACAGATTTCTAAATAAAGAACATATTCGAAAAGCGCGGTTATAAGATGAGTTCTGGCACCTTCGGCAAGATAATCGAGCACATCTTCTTTTAATCTTATTAGCTGATACCCCTCTGGCTTTAGGTCCACGACAATATTGCGGACATTAGCCCGTTTTTCGTTTCTAACCTGGGAGAACAGCGCGGTCTTTCCCGCGCCCTTGCGGCCCACGACGAGATTTACCTCACCACGGGAGGCGCGTCCGTATTGGTCCGTGCGGAGATAGTAAGCTCCGAGCGTTTGAAATTCGTTTTCGGCGATGGCATCTCCGATACTGAGTTCCGCCAGAAAATTACCCTTCGCGATCGGAAGGGGATCATCAGCCTGCAGCCGCTCGGTGACATCCAAAGCAAATTCAGCTATGTAGTCGGCGATATCGTCCGCTTGCGCGAAGGTCTTCACCATGTCGCGTACGTCGAGTGGGGCAGGTCCATTCGGAGGTTGAAGGATAAGAGTTGCCTTCCCCATGCCGAAAGCCATCCCGGCAACGAATGCCGCACGAATATTATGGACTTCTGCGTCAACGAAGCTGGTTGGCAAGAGCGGCACTATGACGCCCAAACAGGCGGATACGTCGTCAACGGCCTTGATCGCGGAAAGACGCGACTCTTCTTGCGGAATAAAACTCTTGAATCCGAGCCGAGCCTTCTTCACCCGCGCCAGAATGGCTAGCATCGGCGCGTTCGATTGCGGCGTGTTCAGCACGTAGACGGGTGCCTTAGTGTTGAGCGCCGAATTGAGCGGAAGAGCTTTATCGGAGTGCGCACCCTCTAGGACGCCGGCGAGAGACGCTCCTTCTGTGTAACTCTCGAAACCTAGTGTGTCGAAAATGCCAATACGGGTGATGAGCCCGGCTTGGCGGCCGATGTTTTGGTCTCGCACCAAGTGCACGCGCTTGCCTAGCCCGAGCGCATAGCCAATTTCGAACGTCACATTAAAGTTCATGACAGTGATATCGGCGAACAGCATATCTGCCGCTGCGATGTGCTCGAAAATCGGATCAGTAAGCGGGCGGCCGCTTATGTCGTTCTCTTCCCACAAGTGGATGGCGAGATCGCGCCTTGATAATGCAAGCTTAGTCTTGGCATCATGTACTGCCCGCACCGCGTCCGCTTCCGTGGATGCGTACGCAAAGAATGCTTGAACCATCGTCCACCTCCCTACCGCACTGTGCCGAAGCTCCTCCAGCGTGGCAACGGTGTTGGATGGCTTGCCACAAGGACCTTGCTGGTAGGCTTGCTAAGAGACGTTCACGAGAAAGATTGTGACCTCTTTTAGGAAGATCGAACCCCTGGCTGAACGGCTGCAATTGAGGCGCATAGCTGCCGACCAACCAAGCCTGAACGAAGGGCCGCTTACGTCGATTTGGCGCTCCAAAGCGGTCGGGCTGTAATCCACCCGAAACACCCCTTCGACCCTCGATCCGACATGACCGAACGTCGGCTGTCTGGACGGCTAACGGCCGACATTGGAGCGCACGGCCACCGAGACCACTCCGCCAACCTGCACTTCCTGTGTACGAGTAAAATGCCGTCAACAGTTTCGCAAAAAGCCAAATACGCGATCGAGTACGTCACCTGACACGGGCAAAGGGGCGATATTCGTCGAAACCTGATTTAGCTTCGAGGGCCACGTTGGCAGGCAATCAACAGTTTGACGGAGCAATTCCTGAATGCGCATTGGGTCGCTTTAGCCCGCCAAGCATCTACGCGGCCGGCGGGCACTATTTCATTGTTCGAGCCGGGGCCGTTAGGCCGCATCGCGACAGAAACCAGCTTGCTGCTGCGCGAGCGCAAGTGGCCGGTCCTGCAGCGCGACGACGGTGGGCGCTGGCGTCTCAACACCACCGCCCGCGCCGACCGCCTGCTCGGGCCGCGAGTATACGTGGGCGGCAAGCGCAGGGATTTCGACATTCTGGACGTGGAACGAATCGAACGTATTTCGGGAAGCTGATCCGCGAAGTTTGGATTAACGATGCCGGCTATCCTAGCCTGCGTCGCCCCCCGCTAGCGCCGCCGCCGTGACCATAAATCGATATCAAAGTCATTCTCGTCCCGCGTCTCGGGCGACATGAACAGACCGAGGTTGAAGGCGATCGTGTCCACGAGATCACCAGGATCGACCTCGGCAAAGCGAACATCCGCCACACTTTTGTGGCGCGACGTCGCGGTTTCGCGTTCCAGGTCGTACAGTGCGCAGATAGCGCGTCGCCGCTGATTGGCGTCATAGCGTCGGCCAAAGCGACAAGGCGGGGTCAACGTTTCGGCGACCGCGTCGAGCGACGGTCGCGCGGCTAGCCTGTGGCGACGGGCGGCCGCATCTTCGCCTGCTGGCGCGCCTTCGCGACGATTCCAGCGGCGAGCAAAATCAAGATCGGGTAGCCACCAGACCCCATCAGGATAGCGTAGGCCAAAGGCGACATGCCGATATCGACAATCCGCGCCAGATGCGCCGAGGCGGACAGCAACTGAAAGGCTGTAGCGATGAGCAGCCAAGTTTTCGGGCAGCGGACGCTTAGCAACAGAAACGTGATGAACAAGGCGAAATCGAGCAACGCTACCCCCGGCTCCAAGCCGACATACATCGTCCGGCCTGCACCCTGGACCAGCTTCTGGCCAATCGCCGCCGTCGCGAACGCCCATGCGAACCACTTTTCGGTTGTCCCTCCCCAGCGTGCCGCTGCCAATGCCGCCAGCACCGATAAGGGCACTATGGCATGGACATAGATGGTCAGGATCATGACGAGCATGATCGATCCGACCATGGGGAGGCCGGATCGGTCAACGTTTAACTTCAGGCGACGCGGCGGAGCGGTGCCGGATCGGCCGCAACGATGCCGGGGCATTCCGGCACCACAGCGACAATATCGAGTTGCTCGGCCAGCGGGATCATCTGGGCATGCGCGCGCCGAATGACCGTCTGCGCCTGGAAGGCGAGGTTGCAGCCTTCGTTGATGAGCGCGAGGATATCCTCGCCAACGGTGACGCCGAGCGCTGCCGAGCGTCGGGCATCGAGCAGAATCGCCATGCAGCGTAGCGCCTGGGTGGCGGTGAGATCGGCGCTTTGTTCGAGCGGCAAAAAGGCATCGGCGATGGTTTGCGGCAGCGCGCGGCGCGCCAGGACGGTTTCACGATTGACGGACATAGCAATCTCCACCCGGCGGGCGAAGCGCGCCGGACCTTAAGGTTGGGCTCGGGTCATCAAGCGAAGCCAGGTCGCGATATGCTCGGCCCCATTTATCAGCGCAGGGGCGGCCACCAGAATCAGCGCGATCGCGCCAGCAATGGTGAACACTCTGCTGATGATTTTCAGGGGGTCTTGAACATCGGGGTCCGGCTCCGTTTCACTTAGGCGACGCGGCGGCATCGGCGAAGGCGGAAAGCCCTCGAAGCGGGTCTGACCGCCGTCTCTCAACCGCATCGTCGTCGCAAACTCTGGCCCGGAAATAGCGTGCGGACTCACCGGGAAAATTCCACCCCCCACTGGCGGGGGGGACGGTTGGGGGTATGGCTGGGCGTATGCTGGCCCTTCAGGCTGCGGCGCGCTCGGCGCGGATTTTACAATCGGCGGTTGCAGACCACGGTGGAACGCGGCTGCGCGCATCCGATTGGGCGCGCCAAGTTTGGTCATCGCCTTTTTGATATGCTCATCGACGGTGTTTTCGGACAGGCTCAGCGCGAACGCGATTTCCTTCGTGGTCAGGCCCTCGCCCACCATTTCAAGACATCTGGACTGTTGCGGGCTGAGCGCAGCCCCCCCGATTCGCCCCATGATTAATGATCATAGCCCAGCTGCACGTCGCGGTTAATCGACCAAAACGGATATGATTGGCCCCGTATCCGAGCCGTTTCAAATCCAGCCGTCGCTTTTCGGCTTGCGGCGCAAACAAAGCGCGCGACAACACTTTTTTGGTCGCTGCCGATAATGCCGCCATACTGGACACAGAATGCGATTGTCTTCGTCTCGCCAAGATCAAGGCCAGTTCAGTCACAGGTCGATCGCTTCGCGCTGCCAGCAAGACCGATAGCACTGTCCCAATGCCTGAAAGAAACAGCGCTGGGACCTGTCGATCCATCTCAATCAGGTGCTCGACGGTGCTGGCCAGATGCCACCTAATAACCCCGCAAGGGGGCCGTCCGCACACCAACCACGCTCCCTAATAGCAGCCGGTCCTCCCACAGCCAAAAGCCGCACTTTCGCGTAATCGACACCGATAGAGGCTGTGGAAAAATGGCTGGTTGGAAGCTTGTCGTACCGAGGTTCCCCAAATCGGTATTCAGCTGCACCAGACAGGCCCTGACCTCGCCTGCTCATTTCATAGACCTTAGCGGGAGAGCTCGCACAGACTGATTCTGGTGCGGGCGGAGGCCCGCATGACACCGACCAAATTGCTCATCGGACAAATAGTGGTGGTGTTTGCCATCGTGCTGGCGGGCGTCTGGTTTGCGACGCAATGGGCGGCGGCAGAACTGGCATATCAACCCGAGCTTGGATCGCCATGGTTCATCGCATTCGACCGTCCAATCTATTTGCCCTGGGCGCTCTTCGGTTGGTGGTTTTCGTTTGAGGCCTATGCGCCGACGCTCTTTGAAAAGGCCGGCGCTATCGCCGCTTGCAGCGGCCTCCTTGGCTGCGCCGCTGCGATCATCGGCTCACTCTGGCGCGCGCGCCAACGCAGTCACCTCACGACGTACGGTTCTGCCCGCTGGGCGGAATTGGGCGACCTTCGCAAAGCCGGGCTGCTCACGGAGTCGGGCGTCTTTCTCGGTCGAACCGGTCGACGCTACCTGCGCCACAACGGTCCCGAACATATCATGGCATTCGCTCCGACCCGCAGCGGCAAGGGTGTCGGCTTGGTTGTGCCCACGCTGCTTGGCTGGTCAGGCTCGGCCGTCATCCACGACATCAAGGGCGAGAACTGGCAGCTGACTGCGGGCTGGCGCCAGCGCTTCTCGCATTGCCTGCTCTTCAATCCCACCGATGCCCGCTCGGCGCGCTACAACCCACTGCTCGAGGTTCGCCGCGGGACCGACGAGGTCCGCGACGTCCAGAACATCGCCGACATCCTGGTCGATCCCGAAGGCGCGCTCGAACGCCGCAATCACTGGGAGAAGACCAGCCATTCCCTGCTGGTCGGCGCGATCCTCCACATCCTCTATGCCGAGGAGGAGAAGACGCTCGCCCGGGTCGCGACTTTCCTGTCCGATCCGCAGCGCAGCTTTGTCGCCACGCTCCGCCGGATGATGACCACCAATCATCTCGGCGACGACAAGAATCCCAAGGTCCATCCCGTCGTCGCGTCCGCTGCGCGCGAACTGCTCAACAAGAGCGAAAATGAACGCTCGGGCGTGCTGTCGACCGCGATGTCCTTCCTCGGTCTCTATCGTGATCCGACCGTCGCGGAGGTCACCTCGCGCTGCGACTGGCGGATCGCCGACCTGATTGAGGCCGAACGGCCAATCTCGCTCTATCTCGTCATCCCGCCATCGGACATCAGCCGCACCAAGCCGCTGATCCGCCTCGTGCTCAACCAGATCGGCCGCCGGCTCACCGAGCATCTGCACGCCGAGAACGGCGTCAATGCCGCTGCCCGTCATAAGCTGCTCATGATGCTCGACGAGTTTCCCGCGCTCGGCCGTCTGGACTTCTTCGAGACCAGCCTCGCCTTTCTCGCCGGCTACGGGGTGCGCGCCTTTCTGATCGCGCAGAGCCTCAACCAGATCGAGAAGGCCTATGGCGAGCACAACGCCATCCTGGACAACTGCCATGTCCGTATCGCCTTCGCGACCAATGACGAGCGGACGGCGAAGCGCATCTCCGATGCCCTCGGCACCGCCACCGAACAGCGCGCCATGCGCAACTATGCGGGCCATCGGCTGGCGCCGTGGCTCGCGCACGTCATGGTCAGCCGGCAGGAAACGGCCCGCGCCCTGCTGACGCCGGGCGAAGTGATGCAGCTTGCCAGCACCGACGAGCTGGTGCTCGTCGCCGGTACGCCGCCGATCCGCGCCACCAAGCTGCGCTATTATGAAGACAGCACTTTCAAGGCACGCGTACTGCCGCCGCCCGCGCTCGCGGACGGCGACTATGCCGATCGGCCAGCTGCGCGTGCGGATGATTGGGCCGGGATCGTCCGCGGCATCGATGCACGCCTTGGCGCTGCCGCCGACAGTGACGGTGACGATGTCGGCGGCGGTCTCGAGCAGGCTCGGCATCCCGGTCACGAAATCGACCGACCGGTGTCGCCCGATCCGATCAGCGCCGACCCGCTGGGCCTTGGTGAAGACGATGGCGATCTCGCCGCCGACCAGCGCGCGATGGACCAGGCCCGTGCCCTTGGAACGGCGCGCACCGTCTATGCGATCGATGCCGCCGACCATCGGCCGGGCGACCTGCAGCTGGACCTGTGACCATGGTCGAGAAGATCCGCCACCAGCTGTTCCTGCCGAAACCGGTAAGCGACCGCCTTGAGGCCTTGGCCGCAAAGCCGGGTGCGTCGAAATCGGCGATCCTGACGGACGCTGTCACAGCTTGGCTCAACCGGCGCGGCGCATCCGAACTGGAAGATCGCTTCGGCATCCGGCTCGATCGCCTGACCGCTGCGATCGGCCGGCTTGAACGCGACGGGCATATCCAGCTCGAAACGCTGGCCCTGTTCGTCCGCTACGAACTGGCGATCCAGGCCCCGCTCGCGGAGAACGATCATGCAGGCCGGGCTATCGCCGCCAAGCGATTCGAGGCCTTCATTACCCAGGTTGGGCGGCAGATCGCCGCTGGACGGCGGACGATCGCCGACGGGTTCGGCGGCGCGGCGGAGTCCGGCCGGTGAGCGCCGCTATCTCCGCAGACCGGCGGCGCGCGATGCTGCGCACGGCGATGGGACCGGCAATCGCGGAAGCCCTCGCCGACGCCCGTGTCATCGAGATCATGGTCAATCCCGACGGAGCGCTGCGCCTTGACCGACTTGGCGAGGGCCGCACTGACACCGGCGTGCGGATGGACGCCGCCCAAGTCGAGCGGATTATCCGTCTCGTCGCTTCCCACGCTCGGGCCGAGGTTCACGGTGACGCACCGATCGTCTCGGCCGAACTGCCACCGCGTATCGAGGGACGCGCCGGTGAGCGGTTCGAAGGCGTGCTGCCGCCTGTATCGACAGCACCCTGCTTCTCGATCCGCAAGCCCGCCGAGCGACTCTACAGCCTCGACGACTATGTCGCCGACGGCATCATGGCGCAGGCCGCTGCCGACCGGCTGAAGGCCTGCATTACCCAACGCTACAACATCCTGGTGGCGGGCGGCACGAGCTCGGGTAAGACCACGCTCGCCAACGCGCTCCTCGCCCAAATGGCCTGGGTCGACGAGCGCGTCATCCTGATCGAGGACACGCGCGAGTTGCAGAGCCCTGCGGCTGACACGGTAGCGCTCCGCACGCGCCCCGGCGTCGTCACGATGGCAGACCTCGTCCGCTCGACGCTGCGCCTGCGCCCCGACCGCATCATCGTCGGCGAGGTCCGCGGTCCCGAAGCGCTCGACATGCTCAAGGCCTGGAACACCGGCCATCCCGGCGGCATCGCCACCGTCCACGCCAATAGCGCGATCTCAGCGCTCTACCGGATCGAGGGTCTCGTGCAGGAGGCGGTGGTCACGGTCCCGCGCCGGCTCATCGCCGAGGCGATCGACATCATCGTCTTCATCTCCGGACGCGGCCTCCAGCGCCGCATCTCGAAGATAGCGCGTGTCGCCGGACTCGATCCCGACACCGGCGCCTACGCGCTCGCCGACTTCCTCTTGCCCCTCAACCCCCAAGGAGAATGACCATGCAGTTTGCCAATATTCCGTCTCGCGGATCGACCTTCCTCGTCGGCGCGGCGATCGGCCTCACCCTCGCCATAGCCCCCGCCGCGCAAGCCGCGGGATCAGGCATGCCGTGGGAACAACCACTCCAGCAGGTGCTGGAATCCGTCCAGGGTCCGGTCGCGAAGATCGTTGCCGTCATCGTGATCATCGTCACCGGCCTGACGCTCGCGTTCGGAGAAAGCAGCGGCGGCTTCCGGCGCCTCATCCAGATCGTCTTCGGCCTCTCGATCGCCTTCGCGGCGTCGAGCTTCTTCCTCAGCTTCTTCAGTTTTGGCGGCGGGGCGCTGATCGCGTGATCGGCCCAAAAACCTACAGCGCCCAGCATCTCGAAGGGTTCGAGGCTCCCATTCACGGGAGCCTCGGGTCGCCGATCCTGCTCGGCGGCGCACCGCGCGGGCTGGCGATCGTCAACGGAACGCTGGCCGCCGCCGTCGGCCTCGGCCTCCAGCAATGGATCGCCGGTCTCGTGCTCTGGGCGGTCGGCCACAGCATCGCCGTCTTCGCCGCGCGCCGCGACCCGGACTTCGCACCCGTGCTGATCCGTCATCTCCGCCAGAAAGGCTATTTAGCGTGCTGAACCTCGCTGAATATCGTCACCGGCCCGACCGGCTGGCGGACCATCTTCCATGGGCGGCGCTCGTCGCCCCTGGCGTTATCCTCAACAAGGACGGGAGCTTCCAGCGGACGCTGCGTTTCCGGGGCCCTGACCTGGAATCAGCGACCGAGGGCGAACTGATCTCGGCCTGCGCCCGAGCCAACAATGTCCTCAAGCGGTTCGGGACGGGCTGGGCGCTGTTCTTCGAAGCCGAGCGTCGCGAGGCATCTGCCTACCCCGACAGCGGCTTTCCGGATGCCGCATCCTGGCTGGTCGACCAGGAACGCCGCGCGGCCTTCCTCGGAGAAGGCGAGCACTATGAGAGTCGCTACCACCTCACGCTGACCTGGCTGCCCACGCCGGATAGCGCCGAGGCTGCCGGCCGTTCGCTGGTCGAGCGCCCCGATGCGAACAAGGGCCGCGACTGGCATGGGGCGCTATCCAGCTTCATCGCCGAAAGCGATCGCGCGCTGGATCTGTTCGCGAGCTTCATGCCCGAGGTCCGCGCCCTTGATGATTCCGAGACGCTGACCTTCCTGCATGGCACGATCTCCAATCGCCCGCATCATGTCGCGGTCCCGGAGACGCCGGTCTATCTCGACGCGCTGCTCGTCGATACGCCGCTGACCGGCGGGCTGGAGCCGCGGCTCGGCGGAACCCACCTTCGCACCCTGACCGTGCTGGGCTTCCCAAGCATGAGCCGGCCCGGCATCCTCGATGCGCTCAACCATCAGGATTTCGGCTATCGCTGGGTCACGCGCTTTCTCGCGCTCGACAAGAGCGACGCCACCAAGGCGCTGACCAAGCTGCGGCGGCAGTGGTTCAACAAGCGCAAGTCGATCACCGCGCTCCTGCGCGAGATCATGTACAACCAGCCATCGCAGCTGCTCGACACCGACGCCGACAACAAGGTCGTCGATGCCGACCTCGCGCTTCAGGTCCTGGGCGGCGACCATGTCGCGTTCGGCCACCTGACCACGACCATCACCGTCAGCGATAGTGACCGCGCCGGCGTCGAAGACAAGGTCCGGCGGGTCGAGCGGATCGTCAACGGGCTCGGCTTCACGACGATACGGGAAGGCGTCAATGCGGTCGAGGCGTGGCTGTCGTCGCTGCCCGGTCAGGTCTATGCAAACGTCCGGCAGCCGCTGGTCCACACGCTAAACCTCGCACATCTGATGCCGCTGTCGTCGGTCTGGGCCGGACCTGTTCGCAACGGCCATCTTGACGGTCCTCCGTTGCTCCATGCCAGCACAGCCGGTTCGACTCCGTTCCGCCTGTCGACGCATGTCGGCGATGTCGGGCACATGCTGGTGGTCGGGCCGACTGGCGCCGGCAAATCGGTTCTGCTCGCTCTGATCGCGCTTCAGTTCCGGCGCTACGCGGGCTCCCAGGTCTATATCTTCGACAAGGGGTTTTCCGCGCGGGCGGCCGTGCTGGCGATGGGCGGCGCTCACCACGCGCTCGGACTCGGTGCCGATGCCGGTGAGACGCTGGCCTTCCAGCCTCTGCGCAGGATCGACGATGCCACCGAGCGAAGCTGGGCGGCGGAATGGATCGCGGCCCTGCTCGCGCACGAGAAGGTGGTCGTCACGCCCGAGGTGAAGGACGCCGTCTGGTCGGCGCTCGGCAGCCTCGCGTCTGCGCCGCCGGAGGAACGCACCCTGACCGGGCTCACGCTGCTCCTCCAATCGAATGCGCTTCGCACCGCGCTCGGCGCCTACACGCTGGACGGCCCGTATGGACGGTTGCTCGACGCGGCCGAGCAGCACCTCGCCTTCGCCGATGTTCAGTGTTTCGAAACCGAGGCGCTTATGGGCCAGGCCGGCGTGGTGGCGCCGGTACTGACCTATCTCTTCCATCGGCTGGAAGAACGGTTCGACGGTCGGCCGACCCTGCTGGTGCTCGACGAAGCCTGGATATTCCTCGACCATCCGCTGTTTGCGGCGCGCATCCGCGAGTGGCTGAAGGTGCTGCGCAAGAAGAACGTCGCGGTATTGTTCGCGACGCAGAGCCTCGCCGACATCGCGTCGAGCAGTATTGCGCCGGCCATCATCGAGAGCTGCCCACAGCGCATCCTGCTGCCGAACGATCGCGCGATCGAGCCGCAGAGTCGCGAGGCCTATGAGCGGTTCGGACTGAACGATCGCCAGATCGAGCTGGTCAGCCGCGCCACGCCAAAGCGGCAATATTATCTGCAGTCTGCTCGCGGCAATCGGCTGTTCGAACTGGGCCTTGGTCCGGTCGCGCTGGCCCTGTGCGGCGCGTCCGACCCCGCCACGCAATCGCGGATCGACGCGATGATCGCGGAAGACGGCCTCTCGGATTTCGCGGCCCGCTTCCTCGGCGATGCCGGCCTTGACTGGGCCGCCG
This sequence comes from Tardiphaga sp., assembly GCF_041424195.1. Lineage (NCBI taxonomy): Bacteria > Pseudomonadati > Pseudomonadota > Alphaproteobacteria > Hyphomicrobiales > Nitrobacteraceae > Tardiphaga > Tardiphaga sp. The sequence goes on from NZ_JBGMOE010000219.1 coordinate 22,631, forward strand.
ACCTGCTTGCCGATTTTCCCGTCCCCCAAGCAAAGGAGTAATGTGATGCGTTTCCTCACCCGAAAATATTTGATCGCGAGCGCGCTAGGTCTCGGGACGGCAGGCTCGCTCGCCATGGGCCTGGCCATGACGACTACGCCTGCCCACGCGCAACTGACGGTGTTCGATCCGAGCAACTACAGCCAGAACATCCTGACGGCTGCCCGGACGCTCACCCAGATCAACAACCAGATCCAGTCGCTGCAGAATCAGGCGCGAAGCCTGCTCAACCAGGCGAAGAACCTGACCACGATCGATTTCCCCGAGCTGCAGGCGCTGACTCAGACGTTGCAGCAGGTCGATCGCCTGATGGGACAAGCCCAGGGCATCCGGCTCCAGGTCTCCGGCCTCGACCAGCAATTCCACCAGCTCTTCCCGCAGAGCTTCGGCCAGGCATTGCGGATGAACGATCAGGTCGTTGCTGCGCGCTCTCGCCTCGACACCGCCATGACCGCCTACCAGCACACGATGACCGTGCAGGCGCAGGTTGCCGAAAACGTCGCGGCCGATGCCCAGACCCTGTCTTCGCTGGTCGCGAAGAGCCAGGGTGCCGAGGGGTCCTTGCAGGCGCAGCAGGCCACCAACCAGCTGCTAGCGCTCAGCGCTAAGCAGCAGTTTCAGATCCAGAACATGATGGCCGCCCAGTACCGCGCCGAGACGATCGAGCGCGCGCGACAGGCGCAAGCGCAGATCGATGCGCAGGCGGCGACCAGGAAATTCCTCGGTTCCGGCACCGCCTACACCCCCCAATAGGCGCGCCGGAGGGCAGCGACGGTCATGAAGACGCGCCCCACGTGTCGTCACCTCCCCCGCCCTCGCACTGCGGCCTTTTTCACTTCGCCGAGGAACCAGCAGCCGTGAATGATCTCAATGTCATCGACCGCTTTTTGGCAACGTTCATCACCTACATCGACGCCGGCTTCGGATTGCTCGGCGGCGACGTCCACTTCCTTACCCTGACCTTGATCGGCATCGACGTCACGCTGGCCGGACTGTTCTGGGCGATGGGCGGCGACGACAATGTGATCGGCCGCTTCCTCAGAAAGATCCTCTACATCGGCGCGTTCGCGTTCATCCTGAACAGCTTTTCGACCCTTGCCGACATCATCTTCCGCTCGTTCGCGCAGGCCGGCCTCACCGCGGGTGGCGGCGGCATGTCGGCGGCCGATCTCCTGAAGCCTGGACGTCTTGCAGGGACGGGATTCTCCGCGGCCTGGCCACTCCTGCAGCAGGTGTCTGAGCTGACCGGGTTCACGACCTTCTTCGACAATTTCCTGACCATCGCCGTGCTGCTGTTCGCTTGGGGCGTCGTCATCATCACCTTCTTCATCCTCGCGGTGCAGATGTTCGTGTGCGTAATCGAGTTCAAGCTGACCTCGCTGGCCGGCTTCATCCTCGTTCCTTTCGCGCTCTGGAACCGGACCAGCTTCCTCGCAGAACGCGTGCTCGGCAATGTGGTCTCGTCCGGCATTAAGGTCATGGTGCTCGCCGTCATCGTCGGCATCGGCTCGAACTTCTTCACCGAGTTCACGACCGCACTGCAGGGCCAGGAGCCGGACATCGGACAGGCGCTGAGCCTGATGCTCGCCAGCCTCACCCTGTTCGGTCTCGGCATTTTCGGTCCCAGCATCGCCTCGGGACTCGTCACGGGCGCTCCGCAACTCGGGGCTGGTGCCGCGCTCGGAACGACCGTCGGCGCGGCGGGGATCACGATGCTTGCAGGCGGCGCAGCCGTTGGCGGGGCGCGCGTACTTGGCGGCGCGGCACTCGGCGCGGTGCGGGCCGGCACCGCAATGGGATCAGCGGCTTCGACCGCCTACACGCTGGGCAAGGAGACCGCGTCGTCACCGACGATGGCGGCTGGCCTTGGCGGCGTGGCGCGCGCCGCCGGCAATGCCGCCCGCGACCGTGCATCGAGCGCGCTCGGCCTGGGCGAAGCCGCTTCGCAGGGTCGAACTGCCGCCTGGAATGCCCTCAACCGCAGCGGCCAGGCCGAAGCAGGATCATCCGCCGCCGCCGACGGAGCCCCTGCCTGGGCACACGCCATGCGTGGCCAGCAGACCGCCCGACATCACCGCCAGATCGCGCTGCACGCCTTGCAGCAAGGCGATCGCGGCGGTGCCTCCGCCACCCCCGATATCAAGGAAAGGGACTAGTCGATGATCTTCAAACGCGCCGTCCAGCGTTACGGACGAACCCCGGAGCCGGCGACGCCGTACCAGCGTGCCGGGCAGGTCTGGGATGAGCGGATCGGTTCCGCTCGCGTGCAAGCGCGCAACTGGCGCCTGATGGCGTTCGGTTGCCTTGCCCTATCCGGCGGTCTCTCGTCAGCTCTCGTTTGGCAGTCAGTGCAAAGCCGCATCACGCCCTATGTCGTGGAGGTCGACCGGCTGGGCGAGGCACGCGCCGTCTCGGAAGCGGAAGCGGGTTATCATCCCACCGATCCGCAGATCGCATGGCATCTGTCACGATTTATCGCGAACGTCCGCGGCCGATCGCTCGATCCGGTGCTGGTTCGCCAGGACTGGCTCGAAGCCTATGACTTCACCACCAAGCGCGGCGCGCAGTTTCTCGGCGACTATGCCCGAGCTGCCGATCCCTTTGCCAGCATCGGCGAGCGGACGGTGTCGGTCCAGGTGACGAGCGTGGTGCGCGCATCGGATCGGTCCTTTCAGGTCAAATGGACCGAGACCGCCTATGAGCGCGGCGCGCAGTCGGGCACGCAGCGCTGGACGGCGATTCTGACCGTCGTGATGCGGGCGCCTATCGATGCGGACACGCTCCGGAAGAACCCGCTTGGTGTCTATGTCGATGCGGTCGACTGGAGCCGGGAACTCGATCCTCCCGCGCAGTCGCGCCCGACACCGCCGCCTGCTGCCCTGCCGCCTGTCCCGGCAGGCCTGCCGCTCGGCTCTCCCCTCGATCCCAATCTCGCTGCTCCCACGCAGCCCGCCCAGGAGTCACGCCCATGAAATTCGTTCTCGCAGCGTCCGCCCTCGCGATCATCGCGGCGTCAGCGCAGGCCCAGACCACGACAGCTCAACCAGCACCGGGGCCCGTTGCAGTTGCCAAGGCGCCGCCAGCGCCGAAGCAGCAAACTCGGCGAGCGATCGCCCGGAAGCAGGCTAGCCCGATAGTGGCGCGTGTCGCTGCGGCCAATCGCGCAGCCACGCTGGAGCCGCAGGCGCAAGGGTTCGTGAATGCGGTCCAGGTCTTCCCGTTTAGCGAGGGCACGATCTACCACGTCTACACCGCGCCCGGGGCCGTCACTGACATAGCCTTGCAGGCCGGCGAAAATCTTGTGGCGGTGGCGGCCGGCGATACGGTCCGGTGGGCCATCGGCGACACGACGAGCGGAACCGGCGCGGACAAGCGCACGCACCTCCTGGTGAAGCCGTTCACCTCGGGCCTCGCGACCAACCTCGTCGTGACGACGGATCGGCGGAGCTACCACCTCCAACTCGCCGCAACCTCACATACCGCAATGGCCGCCTTGTCATGGACCTATCCAGCCGACCAGCTGATTGCGCTCCGCCGGGCCGCCGACCAGGCTGCAGCTGCGGCCCCGGTTTCCGAAGGACTGGCGGTCGACAGCCTCCATTTCAACTATGCGATCAGTGGCGACGCACCTGCATGGCGTCCCCTTCGTGCGTTCGACGATGGCCGGCAGACCTTTGTCGAGTTCCCCGCCAGCATCGCCGTCGGCGACGCGCCACCCCTTTTTGTCGTCGGGCCGTCCGGAGAGGCCGAGCTGGTCAATTATCGTGTCCGCGGCCGGTTCTATGTCGTCGACCAAATCTTCGACGCGGCCGAGCTCAGGTTGGGCACCAGGAAGCAGCAGGTTGTCCGGATCGCACGCATCGGTGACGTCACTCCCTCGCGAAAGGGGAAGCGCTCATGAGCGAGGAATCCATCTCTCCCGCCCCGAAGCTCGATCCCGAGACGTTGGCGATCCGGACCAAACCGGCGCGCGCGATCCGCTTTCGTCGCGGCTTCATCATCGCAATTGCCGCGCTCGGATCCGTCACTCTGGTAGTCGTCGCGTGGATCGCGCTGAAACCGCGCGTCTTCAGGGCGGTCCCAGACGCCCGAGAATTGTCGGAGCCGAGCAATCGTCCGTCGACTGATGCTTTGAACGGCTTGCCCGCAACCTATGGCGATACCCCGAAGCTCGGCCCCCCGCTGCCCGGTGACCTGGGCAGGCCGATCCTCGAAAGCCAGCGTCGCATGGCAACGGAAGCCGGCGTCGGCAATGATCCGTCGAGCCAGGCCCAGGCGCAAGAGCGAGAGCGAGAGCAGCGGCTTTCGGAGTTGAGGGCCGCTCGCCAATCTGGGGTGTTGGTGCAAGGCCGAGCTGCCACGTCGCCGATTGCAGCAGCCGACGCCGCAGCAACGCCGGCGGCCCTAACGCCAGAGGCATCGGGACCAACCCTCGATCCGGACCGGGACCCCAACGCTCAGGCGCGCAAGGCCCAGTTCGTCGGTGCGCTCGATCGCTCCGGGGATATCAATCCTCACACGCTGACGGCGGCACCGTCTCCCTATCTGCTTTCGGCGGGCAGCGTCATTTCGGCGAGCCTGATCACCGGTCTGCGGTCCGACCTTCCGGGGCTGGTGACGGCGCAGATCACGAACCAAGTGTTCGACAGCCCGACCGGTCGCATCTTGCTCATTCCACAGGGATCGCGGCTGATCGGGAGTTATGATAGCGTCGTGGCATTTGGCCAGAAGCGCGCGCTAATCGTCTGGCAGCGGATCATGCTTCCCGACGGCAGTTCGCTTCGGATCGATAATGTTCCGGCCACCGATGCATCAGGCTACGCCGGCTTGCAGGACAAGGTCGATTTCCACACCTGGGCCCTCCTCAAGGGCGTTGCGCTCTCGACCTTGCTTGGCGTCGGTTCGCAGCTGACGGTCACGGGGGAAAGCGATCTCGTCCAGGCAATCCGGGAATCGACGCAGCAGAACGTGTCGCGCGCCGGTGACCAGCTCACCTCCCGCAGCCTCAATATCCAGCCGACGATCACGATCCGGCCCGGCGCAACCGTGCTTCTGGTCGTCCATAAGGATCTCATCCTCGCGCCATGGACAAAATAGGAGAACGGAAAAATGCCCGACCTCAAGCTCGCTCGCATCCCCGATCGAACCCCCGTGAAGCTGACCATAAGCATCAGCCCGGATCTGCACGTCGATTTGGCCCACTACGCGGCCCTGTACGAAAATGCCTACGGCCAAAAGGAAGCTGTATCGGACCTTATCCCCTATATGCTTCGCGCGTTCCTCGACAGCGACCGCGGTTTCGCGAAGATGCGGCAATCTGGTACGAAGAGCTGAGCCATGCGGTCGCCGGGGCGTCCCGATGCTCGATCGAGCAAGCAAGGTCATCCCACTGCGGGGTCTGCACCCGAAGACACGCAGACGGCCCCGCTGTCAGGCGACACCACGCCGTGCGGAGTTGGCACGCGGTCAAATAGTCCGGATCCCCGTCTGATCGAGCTTGTCCGAGCTCTGGCGCGATGCGCGGCTCGCCGATATAGTGCGGACGCTGACAGGGAGCGTGTCCGAGACGGCTCCTGACGCAAGCAGGAGAACCCTTATGAAGGTTGCCCTCTACGCGCGATATTCGAGCGACGCACAGCGCGACGCATCGATTGCCGACCAGCTCCGCGTGTGCCGAGCACATGCCGAGCGCCAAGGCTGGCAGATCATCGAGGAATATACCGATCACGCCATTTCGGGAGCGTCGCTTCTGCGCCCTGGCATTCAGGCGATGATCGCCGATGCGCTGCAGGGCCGGTTTCAGATCGTCCTCGCCGAAGCGATGGACCGTCTCTCGCGCGATCAGGAGGACATCGCCGGGCTTTTCAAGCGCATGGCCTATGGCGACGTGAAGATCGTTACCCTGTCGGAAGGCGAAGTCACCCAACTCCACGTCGGTTTGAAGGGCACGATGAATGCGCTCTTCCTCAAGGATCTCGCCGACAAGACACGCCGCGGCCTGCGCGGTCGGGTCGAACAGGGTAAATCAGGCGGCGGTAATTCTTACGGCTACACAGTCGTCAAGCAGTTCGACGCACATGGCGAGGCCTTGCGCGGCGACCGCCAAATCGATCCTGATCAGGCCAAGATCGTGCGTCGCATCTTCGAGGACTATGCCGCAGGAAAATCCGCAAAACGGATCGCGACCGAACTGAACCACGACGGCGTCGCTGCACCCTCCGGTGGCGACTGGGGCTTCAGCACGATCAACGGCAATCCCAAGCGCGGCACGGGCATCCTGAACAACGAACTCTATGTCGGCAAGCTGGTGTGGAACCGGCAGCGTTTCGTAAAGGACCCGGTCTCCGGCAAACGGCAAGCCCGTGTCAACGACCCCGATGAGTGGCTGTCGTCCGAGGTGGCGCACCTACGCATTGTCGATGACGCGTTGTGGGCGGCAGTGAAGAAGCGCCAGGACATACAGCGCATCGCGCCTTTCGCGGACGATCAGAGCGGCAAGCCCCGGATCGATGAGCGACGGCGCGCACGCTACCTCCTGTCGGGTCTTACCCGGTGCGGCCATTGCGGCGGCGGCTATGCGATGATCTCGGCCGATATGCTCGGCTGCTCGACGTCGCGGAACAAGGGAACGTGCGCCAATCGTGTGAACATTCGCCGCGATGTGCTCGAGCAGC
>NZ_JBGMOE010000220.1:0-3274 GCF_041424195.1 Tardiphaga sp.
GACGATCTTGCCGTCATTGTCCGGGAAGGCGAACTTGAAGGTCTCGTTCGGATTGGTGACGGTCGTGTGCGTGAGGAAGCTGTCGGGCTGCGCAAAGCCCTTCGCGCGCGCTACGTCCGGGCGATAGGCAACGAGCGTCTTGGCATAGCGGCCGTCGGGCGCGGTTTCGGCGGCATAGTCGTTGCCGGCGGGCTTCGCCACGGCGGTTGCCACGGCCTTGGCCCGGGCGATCTGCTGCTGGACGTCAAGCGTCCCGTCGGCCTTCGGTGTCACGACGATCACGCCGGGACGGCTGCCGTCAAAGTGGCTGAGCACCCACTTTCCGTCCTTGAATGCGCCGGTATAGGCACCGGTGTCGCCGTCGATACGAAGGATCGAGGCGGCGAGTTCGTCACCGCGCTGCTGCACGACGAAGCGGAACGCCTTTTCCCCCTTGGACGACGGCGAAGCGAGCGGAATCTCCCAAATGCCCGCAACTTGCGGCACCGACGACACTGTGGTCGTCGGCGCGTCGACGTGGCGAACCGCGTGGAAGCTGTAGTCACTGCTGGTTTCGCGATTCTGGGCAACGACCGTTCCGTTGAGCTGTCCGCCCTTGAGCTTGGCGTTGATGGTGGTGAGATAGTGATCGACGTTCAAAACGAGATTGCCATTCTGGAATGTGGCGCTGGTCGTCCCGTCATAGGGTTTGAACCCGTCATAGAAGACGCCCTTGATCGCCGATCCGTCAGCCGCAATGTCGAGGCGGAACGGGATCTCGACGCCGTCGCGCGAAAGCGTGGCGTCCCAACGACCGACGACCGCGCCGTTGCCGGTATCGGCAGCTACGGCTGTCGCCGCGACGCTGGCAAGAAAGGTGGCCGCAAATGCTGTAGCCTTAAAAGTCTTCTTCATGGCACACTCCGATCGTTGGGCTGGAAATTGAATACGCTAGGTCAGGTCGCAGGTTTTCGTCCGGGCATCGCCCTCTGCGCCACGCGCAGACGGTTGGAGCTTGCGTAGGTCCGCCACTCGGTCGGCAAGCCGGGCTTGGTTTCAAGAAGAATGGAGAGAATTTCCCGGCGATCCTGCGGGGACAGGCGCGCGAAATCTTCGCCCTGCTCCTGCCCGGTCAGGACCTCGAACAGGCGATGATAGACATACCCCTTCGCCGGCTCCGGGATCGAGTCGAAGGCCGACGAATAGATCAGGTAGCTGCACGGGTAGCGGAAGATCCGATCGTGAAGATCGAAATCTCGCAGCGACCGGCCTTTGGAATCGCGCGCGCCCTGTGCCGCGAACTCGCGCGCGAAGGCCGACGACGCGATCACCTTGCGACGGTCGAGTCCGCCCAGCGGCGTTTCACCAGCGAAAAGCAGATACCGCACCAATTGTTCGGCGGGCCGCCGAATCTTGTCCTGGGTGGCAGCGGGTAAGCCATCGAGCGATGCAGCGGTGGCCGCTCCACCGTTCTGGGCGAGCGCATAGAGCGCGATCCGCGTCTGGTAGTTGGTCAGTGTGATCAGATTGTGCATTTGCGTCTGATGCGCGAGCACCAGCAGCGCGACCTGATCGCTGGTCCGGGTGAGATAGGCGGACGCATCGAACGGTTTTTCGAGTGGAGCGAGCCTGGGCAGCGGCTTGTCAGCGCCCGGGCTGACATCGGCAGGCCCCGCGACGGTTGCAGCATTGGCCATCGTTGCCGGAGCCAGCGCGCCGGTGACGTACCAGCCGCCCCATCGCTCTTTGAGCGGGCTCTTCTGATCGGTGATATATTGCGGCGCGCGCGGAGTGAGATTGCCGGTCTGCGAGGGATAGACCGAGCGTAGCAACACGCCAGGCACGCCGCGCGTGCCGGCCGCGATATGGCATTGCGTGCAATCGAGTTCGGCGCGTTTGAAAGTCGGCTTGTCCGATTTAACGTCGTCGAGCAGATAGAAAATCGCACCCTGCATCGGATCGAACGAGACCAACTCGACGGTCTTTCCCTGATGGACCGACCCGACATAGACGTCATCGTTATAGTAAAGCGCGCGAGGATGGTCGGCCGAGATCTTCGTGAATTGAAAACTTGTCTTCGAGAAGACCAGGGTTTGCGAGCTTACCGGTATCTTGAGCAACTTCAGAACCGATGGGAGGTAGCCGCGATCCTTGTCGTAGGAGAGTTTTGCGCTGCCCTGGTCCAACGCGCGTTGCGCCGCTGCGACAGGATCGTTGACCGGGTCGCGATACCGGATCGGAGCGTCGCTATAGGGAACATATCCTTGGTTCTGGACAGCGATTTGCGCGTTGGCCGGATCGACGAAAGACCGCGTCGCAATCGTGCCGCCCAAGGCCAGCACACTGAGGCCGAGCCCCCAGGAACCCACCACATTCAACGCCGGGCCCCGCGCCGAGCGCTTGCCGGACCGATCTGGGATCGACCGAGGCATGGTCAGGACTTCGCCGCGATGGTGATCGGCACCGTCACATGGACCGTTTTGGGCGGCAGGCAAATCCGGCCATCACAGGATTGGTAGCGGATACTGACCGGAACGACCTGTCGCCCGGGCGTCAGGCGCGAACGCAACCGCACCGGAACCGTCACGCTGAAACTGCGCGCATAGTATGGCGTCACGAAGCCGAAAGCTGGATCAAGCGCGACGATGGGCGCGCTGCCGCCGACTGGCCCCGCCGCTGTCGCGACCGCGTTTTGCTCGACGGATACCACGAGCGGCGTTGGACCAGTGGCTGACTGCTTCAACCCGTAAACGTGCCAGCCCTCCCGGATCGAGCCCCGAACGGTAAGAATTGCGCGGCTGGCAGCGCTGGGCGCTACGACGGGATCAAGGCTCCATGACACAGTCTCGCTTGCCGCGTTCGGTGGCACGCCCTCGGCCTGGGCGATCGCTGCCGCAGACAGTGCCAGCGAAACCAACCCCACCCGAGGCGACCACGCCCGCACCCGGCCAGAGCCTTGGCTCGCCTTTGAAAGAACCCGTTCCACTCCCTTCACGCAAACCGCCTCCAGCCAGATCAACAGCTGCTTCGGTGTCGCCGATGTCCCAGGCCCGACCGATGCTGATCTGAGCAGGCTACAAGACGCCTTCTGGCAATGCCTGATAGAAAAACTACTAACTCCTATTATTTTGATGGGATTTGAAATCGGGACCGGTGGATCTGGTCCATCCCGGACAATCCGGCCCTTCCCGACGCCAAGCTGCTATGCGGGCGCACGGTAGTCGGCCCGGAACAGCTGTTCGTTCAGGCACCCGTCGCGCGCGCGACCATTAAAGCTTTCGACGAAGCCGTTCTG
>NZ_JBGMOE010000221.1:0-3205 GCF_041424195.1 Tardiphaga sp.
TAATCTCAAATAAATCCCGCAGCAAGCCTATCAGGAGTTATGCAACAAAGCCGCTGGGTGATGTGCGGCCAGATCGAGATCGTGTTGAACTGGTACTGGTCGCCTTCCCACGAAAACGGCTTCTCGCTCGTCCACGCCTTCAAGATCAGGTCGATGCCTTCCTGCGTCATCGGCTTGGTTTTGTCGGCGGCGGTGTCATAGGTCTTGTGCTCGTTTGGCGTGCCGCGCAGGAACAGCACTTCCAGCCGTCCGCCGCTCAAGGCATCGAGCATCGCCACTTCCTCGGCCAGACGCACCGGGTTGTTCAGCGGTACGAGCGGGCCCAGCAGCGCAACCCGAACGCGCTTCGTGCGCTGGATGATCGCAGAGGCCATGATCATCGGGTTCGGGGTCATCTGATAGGGCGCGTAGTGGTGCTCCGAAACGCTCACCCAGTCGAAGCCCAGCGCCTCGGCCGCTTCCACCATCTCCAGGTAGCGCGCATACGACACCCCCGCCACGTCGGGCTTGCAAAACTCCGGCGAGGCCGGCCAAATCTCGATGCCAGGCGCGGGACCATCGTACCCGGTCATGCACAAATATGATACCTTCATGGGTCCCGATTCCTCTCTTGTGTCATCAAGCCCGTTCGCGGCACGGGCATGCGAAAAACTGGTTGCCTCGCAACCAGACAGTCGTGCATGATTTACTGATCATGCACAATAAAGTAGGTTGGACGACGTTTCCAATCCGCGCGGATGTGGCGACACAAGGACGCGACACCTGTGATTAAGGTGTGAGGCAACGTCGAAGTCGCGCGCAACGCGCCTGGTCCCGGGCAGAGATGAGGCCTACCACGAATGGGAAGCGTTCGCTGATTGCCCAGACCAGCCTTATTCCGCAATCCAAGCAGGCGTTCTGGAAAGCGCTGATCTTCATGTCCTTGCCGCGAACAATGACGGCTAACGCGGAGCCGGTTTTGATATCACTTGCGATCCATTGGCCAGCATCGGAAACCTCAGCCACTTGGGCAATGGTAGCCCATACCAGGCCGAAAGCATCCTGTTCCGCGTCGAAACAACTCTGCGCACACCCCCCGATCGCCAGACATGCGAGGCAGCGGATGATCGCCCGCCAAACGAAGCGGCCTCACGGCGATAGACGCATGCCGGCCTTGGCCGCCACCTCATCATTCTCGGAAATACTTCAATCAGTCATCAGGCATTGCCCAGCCGATTAGTGGGCATAATTGCCGTTTATAAAGATTCTCTACGCAATATTTATTTTGGAAAAACCATGCCCTTAAATTCCCAAGGAAGTGATATTACTCTCCGTCGTCAAGCAATAGCTTGCAGTCCCTTCGCCTTAACGAGATTGAGTAGCTTGAGCGAGGGCCCGTCTGGACGCTTCTCGCCTCGCTCCCACTTGCTGACAGCGTCTTTCCGGACATTGAGGTAATGAGCAAACACCGGCTGCGAAACATTCTCGCGCTCCCGCAAAGCCCGAATTTCTTCGGGCGCCATAGGCTCGACCGGCGTGAGGCACAGCGCATCGAACTCCCGCATCGTCGACTTGTCGACGAGACCGATCCAATGTAATCCCGCTGCGGCTTCATGCACTGAAGCCAAAATCGGGCTTGCAGCCCGCTTACTTTTCGTGTTCGTGATCTTCATCCGAAACCTCGATCAACTCACCCGCCACGACAGCGACCCCTACCTCGTCTTCGGAAAGACCCAGGTATACCGCCACCAATTTCTTGAGTGCCTTAAGCTCTTTCACACTTACATTGGCCTTCTCATTCTTGGCAAAGCCGTGAGCGAAGAAACTGTGCCCACCAACCTTGAACAGAATGATGGTCCGAAATCCTCCCGACTTACCGCCGCGGTGTCTGGCCACGCGCTGCTTGAACACGCCGCCGCCCAAGTCCGCGTCATAATTCCCGGCCGCGACATCACCTGCCGCGGCGTAAAGGCTGCCTGACGCAAGTCCCGCCTTGCGCGCGAAACGGGCGAATCCCCTCGTCATGAACACTGTCACGATCGAACTCGCTCGACGGAACGACCCATAGTATAGTCCTGAGAGCTATAATTTCAAGGCTTGCCAGGCTGGTCCCCATAAACCGCCGGACAAAGGTCGCCATGGCACCTCCGACAGGCACATGATGCTATGCGTCCAGCCGCGCAGCGAGCTCGGCTGCTCGCGGCTTGTAGTAGATTTGCAGCATCGAAAGGGACTTGTGTCCCGTGATCGCTGCCAACTCCAGCACGTTGGACAGCTTCGGTGCCATTGTCGTGGCAGCCTCCCGTCGGCTGTCGTGAAAGTGGATCTGGGATAGGCCGGCTTCGCGCTTTGCATCACGAAACAGCTTGTCGAAGTGCCCCGTCCGCACAGGCACGACCGGCGCGGTCGGCTCTCGCTTCCTCACTATGCGCAGCAGCGTCATCGCTGCCTTCGACAACGGCACGTCGCGGTCGTCGCCGTTCTTCGTCATGTCGAGGTGCGCGGAGCGAGCGTCAAAGTCGATGTCCGACCACCGCAGCGACAATATCTCGCCCTTCCGCATGGCAGTTGCGAGCGCGAGGTAAAAGGCGAACGCGACCCATTGCCTCGACGACATCGGTTCCGACGTTCCATCCCAACCAAGCTTTGAGATGATCGCCTCGCGGTCCGCGACCGTGATTCGCTGCGTTCGCGACCGCGGCTTGCGTGGCTTGGTGATCAGCGCACAGGGATTGAGTGTCAGGCCCACACGCCACTCCTTCATGGCGTGGGTGAACATGCTTGAGATGAGACAGAGTTCGCGGTTCACCGTCGAGGCGGATACCTTGCACAGGCGTTTGTCGCGCCACTCCGCCATGTCGGGTCCGGTGATCGCGGTGATCGGTCGGTCGAAAAGGCGGTACCGGCGGACAAGCATCTTGATGCGAATCTCTTCCCACCGCCCGCCTCTTTTCCCAGGCGACACTTCTTTCGCGTAACGAGTGAACAGGTCCTTGGCCGCTTTCCCGCTGGCGGGTGCGACTGGTCCCTGGGCAACGGTCTCGGCGAAATCACCCGCGAGAATCTTTGCTTCGGTCGCGATCGCCCAAGCTTCGGCCTCGGCTTTTGTATCGAAGGTCGCTGATAGCGCCCCACCTTTGCGACGCACCTGGACGCGCCACGATCTCTTTCGCTGTCAATCGGCGTCCAATCGGGACCCCCTATCGGCGCGCAAAAGGGACCCCCT
>NZ_JBGMOE010000222.1:0-28250 GCF_041424195.1 Tardiphaga sp.
GCGCGGCAGGAGCGGAAACTGTCCGAGCCGCCGCGCAGGATCACGGCATTGCCGGACTTCAGGCACAACACGCCGGCATCCGCCGCAACATTCGGACGGCTCTCGAAAATCACTGCGACGACGCCGAGCGGCACGCGCACGCGTTCGATGGTCATGCCATTCGGCCGCTGCCAGCTTTCGGTCACGGCGCCGACGGGATCGGCGATGTCATGAATGACGCGGATGCCATCCGCCATCGCATGCACGCGCGCCTCGGTCAGGGTCAGCCGGTCGATAAAGGCCGATGTGGCGCCATTGGCGCGCACTTCGGCGACATCCTCGGCATTGGCCGCCAGAATCGCCGGCGCGCCGGCGCGGATCGCGCGTTCCATGGCCGCAAGGGCCCGATTCTTCTGCTCCGCCGGGGCCACCGCCAACGCACGCGCAGCCGCACGGGCGCTCCGGGCGAGGTCGTTCATCAGGACAGGCAAATCAGCCGATCCGTCGATGGCTTTCAGCGAGGCGGTCATAAGGGGGCTCAAACTACCAAAATAGGACTGTGCATCCCAAAATAGGGACTCCGGGGAGCAAGGTCAAAGCGTGTTCGCCATCACCCGGCGGCGGTGCGCTCGCGGATCGATTGCGCCACGAGCTGGATGCCGCGGTAAAGCGCCCGGCCGGCCGGCGACAGATCACGCCCGACGCGCCGGATCAGATACAGGTCGCGCTCGATCACCGGATCGAGCAGCCTGCGGAAGGTCAGCACAGGATGGTCCGCCGCGGGCAACGCCAGACCCGGCAACGGCGCCACGCCGACGCCGGCCTCGACCATGGCAAGCAAGGTCGCCGGGTGTTCGGCCTCATGCAGCGGACTGCTGTGGCCGAGTTCCTGCAGGCCGCGTTCCATTTCCAGCCGGATGCCGGTGCCGGTCGCCATCGCGATCATGCCCGCGGCGACGCCGTCTACCCAGTTGACGGCGTCTTGCGACGCCAGCGCGTGATCCCGTCGCATCACCAGCGCAAACCGGTCGGTCACGAGTTTCGTCGCGTCGAGATCGGCATCTTCGCCCGGGACATTGGCGATACCGAGCTCGGCATCGCCGCTGCGCAGCCCGGCAATGATCTGATGCCGTGACACCTCCTTGAGCGTCACGCTGACCATGGGATATTCGCGCTGGAAGTTCGCCAGCACCACCGGCATCAGGCGCAATGCCACCGACGGCACACAAGCCACCGTCACATGGCCGCGGCGATGCTCGCGCAGGTCACGCAAATCCTGAAGCTGATGATCGAGATCCGCGAGCAGGCGCTGGATGCCGGGCAGGAATTCGACACCGACCTTGCTGAGCTGAACGCTGCGCGTCGTCCGGTCCAGCAGCCGGACCTGCAACTCATCCTCAAGCTGGCGAACAGCCTGGCTGAGGGCGGATTGGGAGACGCCAAGTTTCCGCGCGGCCAGGCTGAAACTGCCAGCCTGAACCACCTCGACAAAGGCGCGGAGCTGCCGAAGGTCGATATTCATAAGCATTACAGATAAATATATCTATTTTTCCCGACTTGTTAATGAAATTGACGAGTGCAAGAATTTTATGCGAAATACCGCTGCGGCTAAAAATTATGCAGCGCATCATCTGACATCGGCAATGGCGGCGAGGGACCGAGGCATGATCGACAGGCGCAACCTACTCAAATATTCGCTCATCGGCGCCGCGGCCGCCCCGTTTGCTGGTCTGGGCGGACCGGCCTTTGCCGCCGGCCGCAAGGTGCTGGTGTCGGAAGCCATCCGGCTCGGCATGTATGCCTCGCTCTATGTCGCTGCCGATAAGGGCCTGTTTGCCAAACATGGCCTCGACACGGATCTCTCGACTGCCGGCGGCATCGCCCTGCCGGTGCCGATCCTGCTGTCCGGCCGCGGCCAGATCGGCGTCACCAGCCCTGGCATGTCGGTCAACGCCACGCGCGAAGGCGGCAAGATCAAGAATATCGCCAAGATCGTCGGCGGCGTGTCGATGTGGGGAATGACCCGCCCGGACACCAAGATCACCACCATCGACGATCTGCGCGGCAAGACCATCGCGACGCTGAAATTTCCGTCCTCGACGATCCAGGTCCCAACCTATGCGATGAAGACGGTCGGCAAGTTCGATCCCAAGGAAGCCGGCGTCACCTTCCTGGAATTGCCACCAGGCGCCCAAGCTGCAGCCGTCAAGGATGGCCGCGCCGACATCGCCACCGCATTCGAATGGGACATCAGCATCGGCGCCGAACAGTTCGGCCTCGTTCCCTCGCTGTCATTCGCCGATCTGCTCGGGCCGCTGTGTTTTACCACGGCCATGGCCACCGAAGACGTGATCGCCTCCAATCCGGAGGCGGTGCAGGGTTTCTGTAACGCCATCGCCGAAGCGCAGAAGATGATGCACGAGAACAACGCCGTCTTCACCGAGGTCGCAGCGAAGTACTTCCCGAAAGTCGCGCCCTCGGTGGTCGCAAATGCGACGAAGAATTTCTTCGGCAGCAAGACGGCGATCCCGAAAAACCCGACCATTTCCGCCGAGGAATGGGATCGCGCGATGTTGCTGGAACAGGGCGGCGGCGCGGTCTCAACGACGTTGCCTTATACGCAGATGGTCGACAATCGCTTCGCCGAGAAAGCGACCAAGGAATTCGGACTCGCGTGATGTCGGTCTCCACCAGCTTTCCGCCGGAACGACGCTACGTCACCTTGCCCGCACGTCCCGAACCGTTGCGGCTCGCGGTCGAGGAGACTGCAGTCGTCGTGGTCGACATGCAGAACGCCTACGCGTCACCGAACGGCTATCTCGATCTGGCCGGCTTCGATATTTCCGGCGCCAAGGCAGCGATTGTCGCGATCAAGGACACAGTGGACGTCGCACGCGAGGCTGGCGTCACCGTGATCTACTTCCAGAACGGCTGGGACGCGGACTATGTCGAAGCCGGCGGTCCCGGATCCCCGAACTGGCACAAGTCGAATGCACTCAAGACCATGCGCGCACGCCCGGAATTGCACGGCAGCCTGCTTGCCAAGGGTGGTTGGGATTATGCGCTGGTCGACGACCTCAAACCGCGGCCGGGCGACATCGTTGTGCCCAAGCCGCGCTATAGCGGCTTCTTCAACAGCCAGTTCGACAGCATCCTGCGCGCGCGGGGCATCCGCAATCTGGTGTTCTGCGGCATCGCCACCAATGTCTGCGTTGAGTCGACACTGCGCGACGGCTTCCATCTCGAATATTTCGGCGTGATGCTCGAAGACGCCACGCATCAGGCGGGGCCCGACTACGTCCAGAAAGCTTCCGTCTTCAATATCGAAAACTTTTTCGGCTGGGTGTCGAGCACCGCCGATTTCCGCCGCGCATTTGCGCAGACTGAACCCTCCACCAAAGCCTGAGGATCCCATGACAGATCGCGCGATCATTCCGCCCGGCACTCATCCGCCGCTCGCACCTTACTCGCCCGGCATGATGGCCGATGGCGTGATCTATGTGTCCGGCACGCTGGCCTTCGACAAGAATAACGACGTCGTTCATGTCGGCGATGCGGCAGCGCAGACCCGGCACATCCTCGAGACCATCAAGAGCGTGCTGACCGCAGCCGGCGCGACGATGGCCGACATCACCTTCAACTCCATCTTCGTGACCGACTGGGCCAATTACGGCGCCGTCAACAAGGTCTATGCCGAATACTTCCCCGGCGAGAAGCCGGCCCGCTACTGCATCCAGTGCGGATTGGTGAAGCCGGATTGCCTCGTCGAAATCGCGTCGATCGCGCACAAGCGAGCTTGATGTGACGACCATTGAAGCCACCCCGGCCAATGTCGAGCGGCGGCTGATGCCGCCGGTGTTGCGGATCGCACTCCTGCAAGTGGCACTTCTGGCCGTACTGCTTGCAGCCTGGGAAATTGCGATCAGCTTCAAATGGATCGCGGTCTATCTCTACGGACGGCCCAGCGGAATCTTCGCCAAGGCTTCGATTCTGATCGCCAACGGAGAGCTCCTGCGCGACGCCGCACTGACCGCCTGGGAAGCCATCGCCGGCTTCCTGATCGGCACCATCGCCGGCAGTGCAGTTGGCCTGTTGCTCTGGCTGTTTCCGACCAGCGCAGCGGTGCTGCGCCCCTATCTCATCGCGCTCAACGGCCTGCCGAAGATTGCACTCGCACCCTTGATTATCGTGTGGTTCGGAATCGGCATTTCGTCGAAGATCGCCATCGCCGCCATCATCACCTTCATCGTCGCCGTGATCACTGCACAGCAGGGCGCCAAAGAGGTCGATAGCGACCTGATTAAATTGATGCGCTCGCTCGGCGCCAGCCGCTGGAAGACATGGCGAACCGTCGTCATTCCGGGCGCCATGCCGTGGATCGTGTCCGCCTTCCGTCTCAATGTCGGCTTCGCGCTGATCGGTGCGGTGGTCGGCGAATACATCGCCTCGAAAGAGGGCCTCGGCTACATGATCTACTACGCCGGCGTGCTCTACGATTTGAACGCCGTCTGGGTCGGCATCGCCGCGCTCATGGCTGTGGCGCTGCTGATGTACGGCGCGATCGACCTTCTCGAACGCCGACTGCGCTTCTGACTTTTCATCGCTCGAACCTGCAAGACAAGCCATGCCCTATGCAAGCGGCGGTGACGCCGACATCTTTTACGAAACTCATGGACACGGAACGGCGATCCTCATGTCGGCGGGCATGGGCGGCAGCGGGTCGTTCTGGACGCCGCAGGTCGCAGCGCTCGCGCAGCACCACCAGGTCATTCTCTACGACCATGTCGGCACCGGTCGCAGTGCGAGTAGCAACGCACCACCGCGATCGATCGCCGGCATGGCCGATGACATCGTGCATGTGCTCGACCACGCCGGTGTCAGCAATGCGCATGTGGTGGGCCATGCCATCGGCGGCATCGTCGGAATTGAGCTTGCCCTGCGCGATCCCGCGCGCCTGCGCAGCCTGGTGGTGGTGAACGGCTGGGGCCGCGCCGATCCGTTCCTGCGACGCTGCTTCGAGGTCCGCAAGCAGATCCTGAATCAGTCGGGTCCGAAGGCCTATGTGCGGGCGCAGCCGCTGTTTCTCTATCCACCGCAATGGATTTCAGAAAACGCCGCGCAGCTCGACGCGGAAGAAGAGCGCATCCTCGCGCACTTCCCGGCAGCGGCCACGATGAATGCACGCATCGACATGTTTCTCGCCTTCGACCCCGGCGACGCTCTCGCGACCATTGCAACACCCACACTGCTGGCCTCGTCGCGGGACGACAGCCTGGTGCCGGCCTATCTGACACAACAACTGGCTGCCGCCATTCCCGGCGCACGTGTTCGCGAGGTGGAATGGGGCGCCCATGCCTTCACCGCCGTAACCCCCGATGTTTTCAACAACATGCTGCTCGGCTTCTGCAGCGAGGTGGATGCATGAACGTCATGACGCAAATCGCAACGTCGTCGTCCACGTCCGCTGTACTCAAGGCCGAGCAGGTCGGCGCATCGTTCGGAAGCGGCAAGCAGTTTGTCGAAGCCATCCGCAACGTCAGCTTCGAACTCCGACAGGGCGAAACGCTCGCCATTGTCGGCCCGTCCGGCTGCGGCAAGTCCACATTGTTCAATGTCATTGCCGGTTTGCTGAAGCCGACGCGCGGACATGTGGAGGTCGCAGGCATCCGCGTCGACGATGCCGCAGGACATGTCGGCTACATGCTTCAGAAGGACCTACTGCTGCCGTGGCGTTCCGTCATCGACAATGTGATGCTCGGGCTGGAGGTGCGCGGGGCCCCGCGACAGACCTCGCGCGAGATCGCCATGAAACTGATCCGCGCCTACGGCCTCGCCGGCTTCGAGAACGCCAAGCCCGCAACCTTGTCAGGCGGCATGCGGCAGCGCGTGGCGATCATGCGCACGCTGGCGTTCGATCCGCAGGTCATCCTGCTGGATGAGCCGTTCTCGGCGCTGGACTTCCAGACGCGGTTGCTGCTGCAGGCCGACGTATCACGCATCATCGCCGAAAACGGCAAGAGCGCCATTCTGGTGACCCATGACATCGGCGAAGCCATCGCCATGGCCGACCGGGTTCTGGTGCTCAGCGCACGTCCGGCGACGGTGCGCGCGCTCCACGTCATCGATCTGCCCAAGGCAGGCCGCGATCCCGTAGCACTGCGCACCGACGCTGCCTTCCAGGCCTATTTCGCCGCGATCTGGGCCGATCTGGAAATGCCTGCCACGGCCGCGTGAGGCACCAAGGCTGCGACCTGCCCGGTCATCCGCCCGTCTCGATATGATCGGGCGGTAAACTATCGAGATGGCGGCGGTACATCTGGCCATACAGATCCTCGAGATCGCGGGTGAAGCGGGCGCTGTCGAAGAGCGGACTAGCGAGGCGGTTGGCCGCCAGTTTGGCCTTGATACCATTCAGACGGGCGGAATCGCTGGCCAGCAGCACCGCGAGATCTTCGTAGCTCCGGCGATCGTCGGCAACGAGTTCGGCGAGACCCAAGGCATCTAAAAGGCTGGCAGATACACGACCCGCAAAAGTCTCTCCCTGCTGGGTCAGCACGGGAAGGCCGGCCCAGAGCGCATCGCTGGACGTGGTATGCGCATTGTAGGGAAGTGTGTCCAGAAACAGATCGGCAAGGCTGTGCCGGGCCAGATGATCCGATAGGGGAACGCGCGCAGCGAAGACGAGTCGCCCCGGATCGATGCCACGCACCACGGCCTCGCGCTTCAGGTTCCGCTCGGCTACCGCATTGGGCCGGAGCAACCACAGCACGCTGTTCGGGCTACGCCTCAGAATATTCATCCAGCAATCGAAGACATCGGGCAAAATCTTGTAAATGCTATTAAAGCAGCAGAATACGGTGCCGTCCTCCGGCAGACCGACTGCAGCCCGACTGAGGTGGCGCACACCAATGATCTTCTTCTCGTCATTTGATTGATAGCAATGCGGGAGATAGGCAACCTTCTCCGAATAATATCGGCGGGCGCTTTCGGGAATTACGACCTTGTCAGCCAAGATGTAATCTATCGCATCCAGGCTGAGCGTTCCGGGATAACCGAGATAGCTCACCTGTATCGGCGAGGGCCGGTGAAGGAAAATGCCGGGACGGCTGTCTTCCGTATAGCCCTTCAAATCGACCAGGATGTCGACTTCGGCAGACCTGATGTCCTGCGCCACCTCCGAGTTGGTACGGCCGCGCGCATCGATGACTCGGTCGAAGGGAGCGAGAACGCGTTTCCGCATCGCGGACCGATCGTCTGGACCAAACGAGACTGCTAGAAGTTCAAATCTCGACCGATCATGCTGCTCAAACAGGCCCGCCATCAGTTGCGAGGTCGCATGCTCGTGAAAATCCGCGGATGCATAAGCAAGCCGGATCTTCACATGGTCATAGCGCTCGCCGTTCCAAAACGGTTCGGTCGATGCGCGTGGCAGGCGCTCCGCCCATAGCGACGCGTGCTGCATGTGCAATTCAGCCGACGGCAACAAGCCGAGCGACACGAATGGGGTGGACAGCTCCTTGCCCGCACGAATGGCAGCCTCCAGACCGGCAAGCCGCACCACCACATCGGTCCAGTCGGCAATATGCAATTGCGCATGGAGCCGTTCACCTTCGACATGGAAGACGTCCGGACGCAAGCGATAGGCGGCGTCATAGTCCGACAGCGCATCCTCGAAACGCTTCATCTGTAGGAACATGTTGGCGCGGCTGTCGAACACATCGATATCATCGGGTTTGAGACGCAGCGCCTCGCGGTAGCACTCGAGCGCTTCGTCATAGCGCTTGACGAGACCCAGCACATTCGCCCGGCAAAGCCACGCGCCCGGATGCCTCGGGTCGATCTTTCTTGCCTCGCCATACGCAGCAAGCGCGTCATCGAAGCGCGACAAGGAGGTCAGCAGATTGCCGAGGCTGATCCACATGTCGCTATCGCCGGGCATCAGTGTCAGCGCCGATCGAAACTCCGCTTCCGCGTCAGCATGGCGACCGAGGCGAGACAGCGCGGCCGCGCGGCCGCGACGCACCGCGCCCGTTTCCGGCGCCAGCGTGAGCGCTGAATCGAACGCACGTAACGCCGCGTGGAAATCGCGGCGTCGGTTCATCACATCGCCAAGCGCGACCCACGCATCGACCACACGGCCATCCAGCGACACGGACTTTTCGTAGGATGCCGCCGCTTCCTCGAGGCGATCCAGCGATGCGAGAACATGGCCACGACCGAGCCACGCATGCGCATGGCCAGCATTCAATGCGACCACGCGCTCAAAGGCATCGAGCGCCTCTCCGAAACGCGCCTGTTCGCTGAGAATACAAGCACGGCCGAGAATGCCCAAAATCGAATCCGGCGCGAACTCAAGGTGACGATCATAGGAGGCAAGGGCGTCGTCATAGTGGCCCAGTTGCATCGCGAGATGTCCGCGCCGCAGCCAGGTCTCGGCAGCGCCGGGCTGGATCTCCAGAACCTTATCGAAAGCCGCGAGTGCTTCGGCGAATGCGCCTTCGCTTGTCTTGATCAAGCCAATCTTGTGATGGGCTTCGGCATTCCGCGGATCAATCGCCACGATCGCCCGGCATGCTACAAGGGCATCGGCGTCACGCCCTTCGTGCAGTTCGCAGGTCGACAACATCGTGAGGGCGGCCAGATTGTTCTGGTCCAGGCCGAGAATTGCTCGAGCCGTTGCTGCTGCGTCGGAGAATTTGTCCTGCTCGAGCTGCGCAATCGAGAGATTGTTAAGCGAGGAGAGATGGTCCGGGACCACCTCAAGTGTCGCGCGGAACAGCCGCTCGGCTTCGGCAAAGTTCCTGGCATCGAGTTGATCCAGGGCTGCGAAAAAGAACTGTTTCGCCGTATCCGATTGAGCCATCGCCCCTCAAGCCTTCACGCCCGCCGCGGCGCGGCGACCCAGCCCCTAGGTAGCGTTATCTCGTTAGCTGATAAAGCCGCTTCGATGGAGATCAGGACGAGGGATGCTGCGGGCAACGCGTTGGCCGAGGGAATCGATGGCAGCCGAACGTGTCTGACGAACAACGAAATGGTGCCGCAAACAGGACTCGAACCTGTGACCCCGTCATTACGAATGACGTGCTCTACCAACTGAGCTATTGCGGCGAACCAAGCGGCGATTCGGCTTTTCGGCCGAAAACGCTGGGGCATCTGATATCGCCCGGGGCGTTGCTTTGCAAGAAGCCGAGACGTCTGCGGCGACCGAAAAGCTGAGCGAACACCCGCCCAAACCTGCCATTTCGGCCCGAATGAGAGGTTTCAGCCGCCCCAGCGCCGCAGAAACCCGCGCCAGCCGCCCTGTTGCTGGCCCGCATTCAATTCGGCGAATTCATCGCGATAATCGTCGGCCTCGTCCACGCCGGGATCGTCCGGGGGCCGAACAATGGGGATGACGGCCGGAATGGCCACGGCGGGCTTGGCAGCGCTGGCGATATCGCTGCGGTCACGGAACAGCGGTCGCGGCGCGGGGGCCGGTTTCGGGAGCGGCGGCGCCTCCGCGGGTTCGGACGCGGCATCGGCCACCGGTTCGGGCTGTGCTGGTCCTTCAGGTTCCACCGCGAGATCCTGAGCTGGCGCGGAGGGTGTGACCTCGGCCGGCACGGGCACCACAGGTTTTGGCATCGCGGGCGGCGGGGCCAGGACAGTCTCGCGCAAGATTTCGGTCTCTATGGTCGAGGCCCTGTCCGACGGCAGCGCGGCCAGCGGTGTCTGCCACTGGAACGCATCGATCCGGCCGGTGACCGGGGACACCGGCCGCCAGCGATCGGACACATAGCCGTCCGCGGTCCAGACCGGATCATGCAAAGCCCGCACGGCACGCATGGTCCAGGCGCGGGCGCGACCGCTGTCGCCATGTTCGGTACGTTCGATTTCCGCCATCAGCATCGCGACGCGCTGGGTGGAGTCGGCCGTGAACGGCGCCAGTGCTTCGCGGGCGCGCGTGAATTCGGCGGCATCGATGGCCGCGCGGGCGATCGCCAGCGCGCCTTCGATGTGACCTGGCACTTTCGATGCCAGCGTCTCGACGCGCACCAGCCGCTGCCGCGCGGAATCGCCGAGCTTCACATGGGCATAGGCGTCGGCGAGATCCGGATGCGGCTGCGCCAGCCACGCGGCTTCGATGATCTTCATCGCGCGGCGGATCTGATGCGCCTCGCTCTGGAATCGGCTGGCGAGGACGGCGGCCGGCACCAAGGTCGGCGCCAGCTTGATCGCCTCCATCACACTCTCGCGGGACAGGTCGCGATCCCCGGTTTCCAGTTCCAGCGCACGCGCCGTGAGCAGCACGCCGCGCTGCCGGCGAAATGTCGCGCGATCGATCAGGCCGGAGGCGAAATTGTTGTCGAGGATTTTCAGCGCGCCGGTCCAGTCGCCCTGCGCGCAGCGGAAGCCGAGCACGGCTTGCGACGCCCATGTCGATGCCGGCGACAGTTTCAGCGCTTCTTCGGCGATCGTGACGGCAGCAACGGGATCATCGCTGCGCTGCGCCTCGATGAACAAGCCGCGCAGACCCAGCAGCCGCGTATCGCCACGCTCGGCCATCGCCTGGAAGGCGCGATGCGCACCGGCGCGGTCGCCATCGAGCTGGGCGGACTGGGCTTGCAGCAGCAAAGCGAGCGGATCGTCCGATGTCAGGCGCTTGGCGATGTCGGCATGGCGCCGCGCAGCATGACCATCGCCCTGTCCGATCGCCAGCAGACCATGGGTAATGGCATGACGTCCGCGCGCGTGACGCTTCTCGCGGCGACGGCGGCGCATCCGCTCGGGTGCACGCCACAAACCACGCAGGAGTGACCAGGCCAGAATCGCGGCGACCATGAGGAGGCCGAGGACCAGCAGGAACACCGGCAACGACGGCGAGGCGCGCCAGACGCCCCAGGACAGCACGACATCGCCGGGCTGGTCGGCCATCCAGGCCGCGCCCGCAGCCGCGAGTGCGATCAAGACGAGGAACAGAATGATACGGAACATCGGATTCCTATGGCGCCGGTTTGGAGAGCGCCGCCACCGCGTCGGCTGCGAATTGACGTGAAGCCGCGAGCGCCGCATCGCGGGTATCGACCCTATCGAGCCAGGGCTGAACCGCCGCGCGATCGGCGGGCGAGAGTGTGAGCAGCTCACGCCTGGCCGCAGCGATGTCACCGCTGCGTGCAGCCGTGGCCGCGCGCGAGACCGCACCGGTGTTGTCGCCTGCACCGGCGGCATCGGTGCGCTCGAGGCGGATCAGCTTTGCGGCGCCAGCCTGCAGACGATCCATGAAACCTGCGCCTGCGGCAGGTGCTTCGGCCGGTGCCGGTGCCAGCTTCGGCAATAATGCGAGTAGTTCACGGCTGAGCCCGGCCGCGTTCGGCACGCCCGTCGTTGCAAACGCATCGAGCGGTTTCAGCTGATCGGCAATGCTTGCAAGCGGTTTGACGGCTGCAAGCGCCGCAGCATAGGGCTCGCCCTGGCGCACCGATGTGTCGAGCAGCGAAGCCGCAACGACACGGCGCAAGGCGGCGTCATCGACGGGTTTGGCCTTCTGTTGCGCGGCCGACGACTTCAACTCGCTGGCAGCACGTTCGATCTGCCCGAGCCGCTCATTGATCGGCCCGAGATCGACCACGCCGGCTGCCGTGATTGGCGCGGATTTGAGTTGATTGACATCGGCGACAACATGATCCGATTGCGTCTTCGCAGCAGCAAGATCGCCGCGCAAGGCGCCGATGGATTTCTCGAGCGCCCCGACCCGCGTGGCCAGCCCCGTATCCGGCGCAGCGATCGGGCGCGCTTCGATCTGGGCGATGCGAGAGGCCAGTGCATCCACATCCGCTTTATCGCTCGATGCAGCACCACTCAGCCCGAACCAGGCAATACCAGCGACAAGCGCACCAGCGACGGCACCCACAGTGGCTGGAACCAGAACAGGCGCGCGCGCAGGCGCCGCTGACACCGGGTCGTTAGCCGCAGCCTCCGCGGCGGGCTCGGACGGCGGCATGTCCGACGGCGCGGTATCGACGGATTCCGATGCTGCTTCCGGTGACGCAGGCTCCGCTGCAACCGGGCGTTCGGTGACCCCGGCAGCCGTCAATTCGATGGTCGGCGGTGGCCGCTTGGGCCGGCCGGCATCCGGAGACGATCCTGCATCGCTATCGTCGGCCATGGCGTCGGGTCCCCTCGTGACATGCCTGATCCCTATCGGGATTTGGTCACAGCAGTCTTAACGCGATAATGGCGCGATGGCACGATCCAGCGCCGCGAACAGGGCATTTTCGTCCGGGGTCTGCGCCACCACGACCTGGGTGGCTCCGGCATCATGGGCAATCATGCCGACGGCGGCCGACAGGCAATAATGTGGAACTGCGAGGGCAGCGATTTCAACGCCCGAAAGACCCGCCGCCCGGAAGAATGCCCGGGCGCTCCGCCGAGAGTAATGCAGCACGGCCTCAATTCTGCCGGCCACAAAGGCCGCGGCAACATCATCCGGCAGATCGGCCACCGGCATCATCCGGTAGGTGGTTTGTGTCACCACGGTGAAACCGCGCGCACCGAGTTCGCCGGCAAGGTCCCGCGCCAGATCGGCGCCCGCCAGATAGAGGAGCGGTCGGGTCTTGTTCAGCAATTTGCTCCTGCTGATCTCGGTCAGCAGTTCGCGGAGTGCTGCGGCATCGCCATCGGCCGACAGGACCCTGGCAAAGCCGAGATCGCGCGCCGCCTGCGCGGTCTTTTCGCCGACCGTGAACAGCGGCAGATGCAGCAGGGCTGCCTGCACCGGCTGATCAGCCAGCGCGCGCAGCGCATTGGCCGACGTCACGATCACGGCCCCGAAATCCGCGTCCGCATCGATGGACAGCATCACCTTTTCGAAGCGGAGCATCGGCGCCGCCAGAACCTCGACGCCCCGCGCCCGCAAGGCGGCGGCGGTGCTGGTATTGTCCGGCTGCGGGCGCGTGACGAGAATAGCCATATCTAAGGTCCGGTTTCGGGGGTCTCGCAGGCCGCACAGCCATCGAGTGATTGCACCTTGCAACCCCGCAATGCTACGCCGGGGACAGGAAAAGCCCGGATTTAGCTGATTTAGCAAGGACCGATAGTGACCACCGACCAACCGATGCTGGTGCTGGGAATCGAGACGACCTGCGATGAAACCGCAGCCGCCGTCATCGAACGCCAGCCTGACGGCAGCGGCAAGATCCTGTCCAATATCGTCCATTCGCAAACCGACGATCACGCGCCCTATGGCGGCGTAGTGCCGGAGATCGCCGCGCGCGCCCATATCGACCTGCTCGACGGGATTGTCAGCCGCGCGATGAAGGACGCCGACGTCAATTTCGCGCAATTGAGCGGCGTGGCCGCCGCCGCCGGCCCCGGCCTGATCGGCGGGGTGATCGTGGGGCTCACCACCGCCAAAGCCATCGCCATGGTGCATGACACGCCGCTGGTGGCCGTGAACCATCTCGAAGCCCATGCGCTGACGCCGCGGCTGACCACTTCCTTGGCGTTTCCATATTGCCTGTTTCTCGTGTCCGGCGGCCATACCCAGATCGTCGCGGTGCTCGGCGTCGGCCACTATGTCCGGCTCGGCACCACCGTCGATGACGCCATGGGCGAGGCTTTCGACAAAGTGGCAAAAATGCTCGGCCTGCCCTATCCCGGCGGCCCGCAGGTGGAACGCGCCGCATCCGGCGGCGATCCCAAACGCTTCGCGTTTCCGCGGCCGATGCTCGGCCGGCCCGACGCGAATTTCTCGCTCTCCGGTCTCAAGACCGCGGTGCGTAACGAGGCCAGCCGTCTCATTCCGCTGGAAGAACAGGACATCGCGGATCTCTGCGCCAGCTTCCAGGCCGCCGCCTTGGAATCGACGGCAGATCGATTAAGCGTTGGCCTCAAACTGTTCGAGGACCAATTCGGCCCGCCACATGCGCTCGTCGCAGCCGGCGGTGTCGCCTCCAACCAGGCGATCCGCGGCGCGCTACAGGCGGTCGCCGCAAAGGCGCAGACCACGCTGATCATCCCGCCGCCGGCACTGTGCACCGACAACGGCGCGATGATCGCCTGGGCCGGTGCAGAGCGTCTTGCCCTGGGACTCACCGACACGATGGAAGCACCGCCCCGCGCGCGCTGGTTGCTCGACGCTGACGCCAAGGCACCTGCGGGCCATTCCAAATCCCGCGCCGCTTACTGACGGGAACACCATGGCCAACTTCAACTCCGTGGCGGTGATCGGCGCTGGTGCTTACGGCACGGCGCTGGCCGATGTCGCTGCACGCGCCGGCCGCGAGGTCGTGCTCTATGCACGCTCGACTGCAGCTGCCGAACTGATGCAGACGTCGCGCGTCAATCCGCGACTGCCCGGCACGGCCATCGACGACTCTGTCTTTATCAGCGCTGATCTCACGCTCGCCGCCCGCGCTGATATCATTTTGCTCGCGGTCCCATCGCAGCAATTGCGGGAGGCACTCACCGCTCTCGCACCGCTATTGCCCGCGGGCATTCCGGTGATCGCCTGCGCCAAGGGCATCGAGCGCGGCAGCTACAAATTCATGACGGAAGTCATCGCCGATATCGCACCCCATGTGATCCCTGCCATCTTGTCGGGACCGAATTTCGCTGACGATGTCGCGGCTGGCCTGCCCACGGCCGTGACGCTCGCCTGCGCTGACGAGGATATCGCCGTCGCGCTCGTGCAGGCTTTGGGTTCGGCGACGTTCCGGCCCTATCACTCCACCGATGTGCGCGGCGTCGAGATCGGCGGTGCGGCCAAGAACGTACTGGCGATTGCGGCGGGCATCGTCGCCGGCAAGCAGCTCGGCGCATCGGCTCTGGCAGCTTTGACCACGCGCGGCTTCAATGAATTACTGCGACTTGGCATCGCCTGCGGCGCGCGCACCGAAACGCTGTCGGGCCTGTCAGGATTGGGCGATCTGATCCTGAGCTGTTCGAGCGCGCAGTCGCGTAATTTCTCGCTCGGCGTGGCACTCGGCCGTGGCGAACAACCGGCGCCCGGCAAACTTGTCGAAGGTGAGTTCACGGCGCCGGTGCTGATCGAGCTTGCGGTATCGAAGGGCGTCGATATGCCGGTGGCGATGGCCGTGGCGGCGATCCTGGCCGGCGAAGCGACCATCGATCAGGTGATCGAAGGCCTGCTGACGCGACCGTTCAAGGCAGAAGGATGAGTCTGTCGGTTCGGAACTATGCGCTGGCCATTGCGATGCTCCTGCTGTCAGCGGGTGCATTTTTCGTTGGTTGGGACTTCCTGCAGCTCAGTCGCCGACTTCCCGAACTGGTCGCGGCAGAAGAGCGAGCCGATCTCGTCACCGTCGACAAGAGTGCCCGCACGCTGACGCTATCGCGCGGCGGCACCGTGCTCGCGACCTATCCGGTGTCGCTGGGCTCCACGCCGGCCGGCCACAAGACGCGTGAAGGCGACGGGCGTACGCCCGAAGGACGCTACGTCATCGATTCGAAGAACGGCCGCAGCCGCTTTCACCTCGCGCTCCATGTCTCCTATCCGAATACTGAAGACAGCGAGCGTGCGCGGCAGCAAGGCGTGGCGCCGGGCGGCGACATTATGATCCACGGCCTGCGCAACGGCATGAGCTGGCTCGGCAAGCTCCATCTACTCCGCGACTGGACGGATGGTTGCGTCGCCGTGACAAATCGCGAAATTGAGGACATCTGGGCACGGGTCGCACCGGGCACGCCCATCGATATCAGACTATAAAGGATAGCAGGCATGGCCTATTGGCTGATCAAATCGGAGCCCGACGCCTGGTCGTGGGACGAGCAGAAAAAGGCCGGTGCCAAGGGCACCGAATGGACCGGCATCCGTAACCACACCGCCAAGCTGAACATGATGAAGATGAAGAAGGGCGACCGCGCCTTCTTCTATCATTCGAATATCGGCAAGGAGATCGTGGGTATTGCCGAGATCATCAGGGAGCATCATCCCGATCCCACCGCCGAGCCGGGAACACCCTGGGTCTGCGTCGACGTCAAGGCCGTGCAAGACCTACCAAAGCCGGTGTCGCTGGCGGCGATCAAGGCTGAGCCGAAGCTTGCTGACGTCGCGATCCTGAAGCAGTCCCGCCTGTCGGTGCCGCCGATCACTGCCGAGGAATGGAAGCTGCTCTGCAAGATGGGCGGGTTGTGAGCGCCGACGGCGCGGCCCACCCAACTGCAATATCTGATCCCGTTGCTTTCATCCGCGCCAATACGCGCCTGCTGCCGGTGCCGCTGGTGCCGGAAATCATGTTGTACGTGGCGGACGAAGCCGTGCCGCTATGGAGCAAGACCGAGGAAGAACTCGGCGAAGCCGGATTGCCGCCGCCGTTCTGGGCCTTTGCCTGGGCCGGCGGACAGGCGCTCGCGCGCTTTGTTATCGATCATCCCGAGCATGTTGCCGGCAAGACCATCATCGATCTCGCATCGGGATCGGGGCTTGTGGCTATCGCCGCGATGAAAGCCGGGGCAAGCAGCGTCCTCGCCTATGATATCGACGCCTTTGCACGCACGGCGATCGCACTGAACGCGGCTGAAAATGGCGTTAGGATCAACGCTCGCAGTGACGATCTGCTCGACGGCCTGGTTGCCCCCGAAGCGCAAACGATTCTGGCAGGGGATATTTTCTACGAGCGCGACACGGCTGAACGCGCATTTGCATTTCTGTCCGCGCAGGCCGTGCGCGGTGCATCTGTCCTGATCGGCGATCCCGGTCGCAGCTATTTGCCGAAGGATAAATTACGCAAGCTGACCGAATACAAGGTGCCGGTGACGCGCGATCTCGAAGATGCGGAGATCAAGAATACGGCGGTATGGACACTCGCGTGACCTAACCCGCCTCGGCCACCACCTGCGCCAGAAGCTGCTCGCGCTTCGATTGCGAGCGATAGCCCGTTTGCGTCGCGGCGATGCGGGCAAGGACACCGTCCTCGAAGGCCGTGACGATGGTGTCGTGCACATAGCTCTTGCGGCAGATCGCCGCCGTGTTCTGCAATTCGTCCGCCGCCGAACGCACGGCGTCGAGCACCTGTTTCCTGCGTCCGCGCTCACTGGCTGCCGGCTCGATCCGTGACAGGGTTTCAGCCACCGTGGCCGACGCCATCAGAGTGCGGAAATCCTTCAGTGAAATCTTGATGCCGGCGATATCCCGCAGGAAGGCGTTCACTGCTGCCGTGTTGACCTTGTGAATGCGGCCGGCATTGTCGCGATACTGGAACAGGCGCTTGCCCGGCACGTCGTGCAGAATACCAATCGCGCGGACGAGCTTCGAGGCGTTGGACTCCTTGCGCACGGCCTTGCCGCCCTTGGCCTTGAAGGTGAGCACGATGCAATCGTCTTCGAGCTGCACGTTCGACTTCATCAGCGTGGTGGCGCCGCGCGTGCCTGACAGCTTCATGTAGCTCTCATTGCCGGCACGGATCGCGGTCCGCGTGACGAGTTCGATGACAGCGGCGAGCGCGAACTCACGCGTCGGCTCGTCGCCGGCCAGAACCGCCGAGACGTTGCGGCGGATCTTCGGCAGTGCCGCCACCAGCTTCGCCAGCCGATGTGCCTTGCGCTGCTCGCGGACCTTCTCCCAGTCCGAGTGATAGCGGTATTGCAGCCGGCCGGCCGCGTCGCGGCCTACGGCCTGCAAATGCGACGTAGGATCAACGGCATAGCGGACCTCGGCATAGGCCGGGGGCACCGCCATGGAGTTCAGCCGCTTGATCGTGCCGACATGCTTGATCGGGGTGCCGTTGGCCCTGACGAAGGAATAAGATTTTCCGCGTTTGAGCCGGCGGATGGTCAGCTCAGACTGATCTCCAAGCTTCAGGCCCATTTCACGGGCCAAAACCTCAACACTCGCGGGACTTGGCTTGAGACTTGGCTTGGCCATACCGGCTGACCGCGCGACGGAACGGGCGGAAACGGCCCGGGAAGGCGCGAAATTCTGCTGTTCCATCATAGTGTTATCTGCCTCGTCGGCCCTGTTCTCTGCTAATGCCGTTTATTGATTTTTGGTTCCGGGCCGCTTGGCCGTCCCCGCGAGGGCGATTTAGGGGCTTCCCGCAACTATTGCGAGTCCACAGGCGTGCGGTTTCGGTTGCTGGTTACCGTTTATCGGCCGAATTGGCCTTATGATGAAGGTTTGGCGGCCGGCAAAACGCGAACGTGATCGGGACTGCGACCTTGCGGACCGACCAAAGGCCTAGTCCGGCCCCGCTTGTCCAGCTATCTCGCCCCGGCGCATATTGCGCGCAACGAGAACCGGCTGGCGGCGACTTCGCGCAGCGGTCGCACGATGGTGGAGGGGACGATGTCCGACAAGATTTACGACGTACCGGCTGAGTGGACGACGCGCGCCTTCGTCGATGACGCGAAATACAACGAGATGTATGCGCGCTCGATCAGCGATTCCCACGGCTTCTGGGCCGAGCAGGCCAAGCGCCTCAACTGGACCCACGCCCCCACCAAGATCGAGAACTCGTCCTTTGCCCCGGGCAAGATCTCGATCAAGTGGTTCGAGGATGGCGTACTGAACGCCGCCTATAACTGCATCGACCGCCATCTACCGAAGCGCGCCAACCAGACCGCGATCATCTGGGAAGGCGACGACCCCTCGCAGTCGAAGCACATCAGCTATCAGGAGCTGCACGACGAAGTCTGCAAGATGGCCAACGTGTTGCGCAACCGCAATGTCGGCAAAGGCGACCGCGTCACGATTTATCTGCCGATGATTCCGGAAGCCGCTTACGCAATGCTGGCCTGCGCGCGCATCGGCGCGATCCACTCTGTCGTCTTCGCCGGCTTCTCACCGGACTCGCTGGCGCAGCGCATCACCGACTGCCAGTCGAAGATCATCATCACCGCCGATGAAGGCCTGCGCGGCGGCAAGAAGGTGCCGCTGAAGAACAATGTGGATGCCGCGGTCGCCAAGGCCGGCGGTGTCGACTGGGTCGTCGTCGTCAAGCACACGGGCGCACCGGTGAATATGGATCCGGCCCGTGACTTCTGGTACCGCGAAGCCGCCGAAGTCGTCACCACCGAATGCCCCTGCGAGCCGATGAATGCGGAAGATCCGCTATTCATCCTCTACACGTCCGGCTCCACCGGCCAACCCAAGGGCGTGCTGCACACCACAGGCGGCTATCTGTTGTTCGCCTCGATGACACATCAGTATGTGTTCGACTATCACGAGGGCGATATCTACTGGTGCACCGCCGATGTCGGCTGGGTCACCGGCCACAGCTACATTCTCTATGGGCCGCTGGCCAACGGCGCGACCACGCTGATGTTCGAGGGCGTGCCGAACTATCCGTCGATGTCGCGCTTCTGGGAAGTCATCGACAAGCATCAGGTCAACATCTTCTACACCGCGCCCACTGCAATCCGCGCGCTGATGCAGGCCGGCGACGAGCCGGTGAAGAAGACCTCGCGCAAGAGCCTGCGATTGCTGGGATCGGTCGGCGAGCCGATCAATCCGGAAGCCTGGGAGTGGTACTATCACGTGGTCGGCGAGGCGCGCGCGCCGATCGTCGATACCTGGTGGCAGACCGAAACAGGTGGCATTCTCATCACGCCACTGCCCGGTGCAACAAAGCTGAAGCCCGGCTCGGCGACGCGGCCGTTCTTTGGCGTCGTCCCCGAGATCGTCGATGCCGACGGCAAGGTGCTGGAGGGCGAGACCTCCGGCAATCTCTGCATCGCCAAGTCGTGGCCGGGGCAGATGCGCACGGTCTATGGCGATCACGCCCGCTTCGAGCAGACCTATTTCTCGACCTACAAGAACAAGTACTTCACCGGCGACGGCTGCCGCCGCGATGCCGACGGCTATTACTGGATCACAGGCCGCGTCGATGACGTCATCAACGTGTCGGGCCACCGCATGGGCACGGCGGAAGTGGAGTCATCGCTGGTCGCGCATGAGAAAGTGTCCGAAGCCGCGGTCGTCGGCTATCCGCACGACATCAAGGGACAGGGCATCTACGCTTATGTCACGCTGATGAACGGCGTCGAGCCGACGGAAGAGCTGCGCAAGGAGTTGGTCGCCTGGGTACGCAAGGACATCGGCCCGATCGCCTCGCCGGATCTGATCCAGTTCGCGCCGGGCCTGCCGAAGACCCGCTCCGGCAAGATCATGCGCCGCATCCTGCGCAAGATCGCCGAGGACGAGCCGTCATCCCTGGGTGATACATCCACCCTGGCCGATCCCGCCGTGGTCACCGACCTCGTCGAGCATCGGCAGAACAAGAAGCCGGGAGCGTAACAGCCAGCCGCTCCGATCGGAAAACACGGAGTGATGTGATGGATCGTCGGTCATTCGTGTTGGGAAGCGCTGCAGTCGTCGCGGGCGGAGTCTCTGCCCACGCGCAGCATGCCGGTCATCCGGCGTTGCCTGCGGCGCCCTCGTCGAAAGAGCCCTACGCCAAATTGCAGGGCGGCGTGCCGCATCACATGACACCGGAGCAGGAAGCACAGCGCGTCACGGAAAGTCCTGCGCCGAAAGGGCCGCAAGGCAAGTGGGTATCGCGCGCAGCGCTCCCGCTGCCGCGCAGCGAGATGGCATGGGCGACGTCATGGGCCGACCGCATGCATATCGTCGGCGGCTATGGCGAAGGCCGTGTCGACCGCCCCTATCACCATGTCTACGACCCCGCGTCAGACCAATGGCTTGACGCCGCGCCGCTGCCGCGCGGGGCCAATCACGTCTCGGTCGCCGCCGATGCCGGACGTATCTATGCGCTTGGCGGCTTCGTGCAGCAGAACCGCGGTTCGGATCAGAACGCCTATGCCTATGATGTCGCCGCCAACCGTTGGGATACGATCGCGCCGTTGCCGAGACCGCGCGGTGCCGGCGCTGCGGTCGCGCTGAACGGCAAGATCCATCTGATCGGCGGCGCGTCGGAACCGGCGGCCGAGCGCGCCAGTGTCGGCTGGCATGAAGTCTACGATCCCAGGACCGACAAATGGGAGACCCGCAAGGCACTGCCCGGTGCGCGCGACCATGTCGGCTGCGTCGCCTATCGCGGCGTGATCCATGTGATCGGCGGGCGCTTCAATACGTTCGAGTACAATACCGACCTGCACCATGTGTATCTGCCCGAGCGCGACACCTGGGAGCTGCGCGCCGCACTGCCGACCATCCGTTCAGGCCATGGTCTAGTGGTGTATCGCGACCGGCTGTTCGCCATGGGCGGCGAATCCGGCGTGGTACAGAATGGGCAGCTCACCCAGGGCAAGGTATTCGGGCAGATGGAGAGCTACGATCCGGCCTCCGACACCTGGCAGAGCCACGCGCCGATGTTGACCCCGCGCCATGCGGTCGGCGCCACGGTCATTGGCGACTGGATCTATGTCGCCGGCGGCGGCGCCGTTCTTGGCGGCGCGGTACAATCCGCCGTCCACGAGGCCTTTACGCTGGCCTGATGGCTGTGGGCGCGTCGCCTCTCGCGGCCCTCACGCGATTGTCAGGGCCAGATGGCCGCCCCCTGGCCAATTTAGAGCGAGTGTTGTTTTCCGGGCATTTACTTTGTTCGGCGGATTTCTTCTTTAGGCCCTCGCTGGCACGGTCCCTCGCGCCGGCAGAGACCGGTTGTTTACGCGACTGGTTGAGAATTTCCCGTGTGCAATTATTTTTATTTTCGCCGCCTCGAGGGGCGACACGACCTCGTCGGCCATAGCGGCCGGGCCGAACTGGAGAGCTCGATGTCCTTGAAGATTGCTCGTGCGTTGGCAGCTACCGTTGTCGTTGGCGCCCTGATGTCCCCTGCCGCACAGGCGGCGCCCAATCTGGTCGGCTTCCACGGTGATTATGCACCCGGCACCATCGTCGTGAAGACCAACGAGCGTAAGCTCTATTTCGTGCTCGAACAGGGTCAGGCCGTCCGTTATCCTGTCGGCGTCGGCAAGCCCGGCAAGCAATGGGCCGGCGCCACCAAGATCGACGGCAAGTATCGCCAGCCGGCCTGGGCTCCGCCCGCCGACGTCAAGCGCGACAATCCGAGCATCCCGGACGTGATCGCTGGCGGCTCGCCGGCCAACCCGATGGGCGTCGCCGCGATGACCCTCGCCGGCGGCGAATATGCCATCCACGGCACCAACCGCCCCAATTCGATCGGCGGCTATGTCTCTTATGGCTGCGTCCGCATGTATAACGAAGACATCACCGACCTCTATTCGCGCGTTTCGGTCGGCACGCCGGTGATCGTCACCCAGCGCTGATCGTTGTCAGCCTCGCTGTTCTGAAAAGCCGCGCAGCATGCGCGGCTTTTTGCTTGGCTTGTATCAGCGTCCGTTACACCAGCCGCCGCGATGGCCACCACCATACGCGCGCGCATGACCTGCACTGAGCAATGCGGCCGACACATTGGGTGTTTGTCTGGTCGCGACATCGGCAACCACGCGGCCGGGATATTTGTCGGGCCCGATATTGTAGATCGTGAGGCTTCCCTCGCGGAGCAACTTGTTCAGCGCGGCCGTCGCGGTTTCTGCCATCTGGATCTCGCGCGCGCATTGTCCCTTCAGCTCCGGCGCATCAATGCCGCGCAAACGAATGCGCACGCTCACGTCCTCACCCGACCCAAGATGCACGCGCGCACCAAAGGTATCGCCATCGATGGCATAGCGCATCTCGATCGGGTAGCGGGCCTCAGCATTGCCGGCGCGCCTGACGATCGCCTCGGAATCGCGGGCAGCTTCAGTCTGCTCCGCGCCGGGCAGGAATGGTAGCCAGCGCTTCAACGGCAGCATGGCGCCGGCGGCCATGCCGAGCACGAATACCCACGGCATCGCCGCGGACATGCGGGATCGCCACGGCGACGCACGGTGAATGCGCGATGCTGGGGTCATCGTCCTGCGATAATGTGAGTCGAAACAACCAGCCAGAAGAATCTGGCCAGGTGACCCGAAGTGTTAGAAGTCAGACGCAATGCCCTTGCGTTCCCAGTCGCCAAAGCGCGTGGGCTCCGGGCCTTCAGGTCCCTGAAACTCTTTCGCTTTCGCCGCAGTATTTGCTGCGGCTGCAGCCCGGCGCTCTTCCGCCTCGGCCAGAGCACGCTGTGCGGCTGGCGTCAAAACTTTCTTCGGTGCCGGCTCAGGCTCCGGCAAAGGCGTTGCGGACGCCGAGCTTGCGGGGTCCTCGGGAATGTCGTTCATCTCAAATTTCCTGCTGAACCGGCAAGGGCGGCACGCGTTATACAAACAATGTCGAACAGTTGCCGTTCGACTGTGAGCATATAAGGGCGATTCTTACATTTGGCATATTCGCATGCGACAGAATCGCTCCCATCCAGTGGTCGCAGGCTGAGCCTGCCCGTGCCATTGCCCGCCCTCCGTCGTGATGTTTTCGTATGCCGCAAGTAAGATACGCACCGCCAACCGAGGTCCCCGGCCTCGCCGCGCGACGGATTGCGGCAGACATTCTCGACGGCGTGTTGCATAAGCATCGGACCCTCGACGACCAACTCGAAGGCGCAGCAGCCCATCCCGGCTTGAAAACCCTCTCCGATCGCGACCGCGCGCTGATGCGCCGCCTGGTTGCGACGATCCTGCGCAGGCTCGGTACGCTCGGGCATATTCTCTCCCGTCTGCTCGACCGCGGTGTCCCCACCGATGCCCCGCGTGCGCAAAGTGCGCTGTTGATTGGCGCTGCACAGATCCTCTGGATGGACGTGCCTGATCACGCCGCCGTCGACCTCTCGGTCCGCATGGTGCAGTCCGACCGCCGCGCTGCGAAATATGCCGGCCTGGTCAATGCCGTGTTGCGACGCTGCGCCCGTGAAGGCCAGCCGCTGATCGACGAAGTGGCCGCCCAGACTCTCGACATCCCGCCATGGCTGATGGCGCGCTGGACGGCGCATTACGGCGAGACAGCCGCGAAGGAAATGGCCGTGGCGCTGAGCCACGAGCCGTGTCTCGACCTCACCGTGAAATCCGACGCCGATGCCTGGGCCACGCGCCTGCACGGCGAAGTGCTTCCAACTGGTTCCGTCCGAACCTTGCTGCAGGGCTCGGTGACCATGCTGCCCGGCTTCGATGACGGTCAGTGGTGGGTCCAGGACGCTGCGGCGGCACTGCCCGCACGACTATTCGGCGACCTCAAGGGAAAGCGCATCGTCGATCTCTGCGCCGCGCCCGGCGGCAAGACTGCGCAATTGGTCCAGGGCGGCGCGCAGGTCACTGCGATCGACCGCTCGCCGAACCGGGTGGCACGGCTGCGCGAAAATCTGGCGCGGCTATCGCTGGAGGCCGAAACCGTTGTCGTCGATGGCACCGAATATCCCGGCGAGGGTTTTGACGGCGTGTTGCTGGACGCACCCTGCTCTTCCACCGGCACCATCCGGCGGCACCCCGACGTCGCCTGGCTGAAGCAGGACTCCGACATCGTCATGCTGACCGCACTGCAGCGGCGCTTGCTGCAGAAGGCCGCTTCTATCCTGAAGCCCGGCGGAACCCTGGTCTATTGCACCTGTTCGCTGGAGCCCGAAGAAGGCGAACAGGCCATCGCCGACCTGCTGGCCAAGGACTCCAGCATGCGCCGCGCCCCGGCCGACGCCAGTGAAGTGGCCGGCCTTGCCGAGATCGTCACCCCCGATGGCGACCTGCGCACTTTGCCGAGCCATCTGCCCCATGCCGACCCCCGGCTCGGCG
Organism: Tardiphaga sp.; assembly: GCF_041424195.1. Classification (NCBI taxonomy): domain Bacteria; kingdom Pseudomonadati; phylum Pseudomonadota; class Alphaproteobacteria; order Hyphomicrobiales; family Nitrobacteraceae; genus Tardiphaga; species Tardiphaga sp. The sequence continues at coordinate 24,595 of NZ_JBGMOE010000222.1, forward strand.
GGCTCGACGGCTTCTATGCGGCGCGACTCATTAAATCCTGATATTCACAGGGTAATCTCCCGATTCGCGAGGCTTCCACAGGAGGCTTCCTTGTACTGTGTGCGGATCGCGTTTCCGGCTAAAAGGATTCGCAACAACCTTTCTCTTCCAGTTCAAGGCGCGCGTGGTCGCACATCGCAGACGTATCTCGGGGCTGATCCTCGGCCGCTTCGCGCGGAGCGCGATGTCGCGCGCGTCTGGCGGATCGGCAGCGCTGGCCCGGCTCTGGCCCGGCCGCACCGATCGCCTGATCATTGCTCCGCATGATCTGCGCACCACCGACGCCACCCGCGCCGCCGAGATCTATGCCGGGCGCTTCGTCTTCGCCGGCAAGATCGTCACCTGTCACGGCCGCTCGATCTTCGATCTGGAGCCGCCATCGGAAGACTGGGAAGTTTCGCTGCTCGGCTTCGGCTGGCTGAGGCATCTGCGCGCTGCCGACACCGCCATTACCCGCGCCAATGCCCGCTCGCTGATCGACGACTGGATGTCGAATCCGTCGCGCAAGCGCCCTGTCGGCCGCCGCGCCGACGTCATCGCGCGCCGCGTGATCTCCCTGCTGTCGCAGGCGCCGCTGGTGCTCGGCGATACCGACGGAAAATTCTATCGCCGCTATCTGCGCTCGCTCAGCCGCGAGATTCGCTCGCTGCGCTACGCGCTTTCCCATGCGCCCGATGGCGTGCCAAAGCTGCAGGTGCTCATTGCCCTGTGCTACGCATCGCTCTGCCTCGCCAATCAGGCGCGCCACATCCGCACTGCGACCCGCAAACTTTCCGACGAATTGCAGCGCCAGATCCTCCCCGATGGCGGACATATCTCGCGCAATCCCGGCGCGCTGATCGAATTGCTGATTGATCTGCTGCCACTGCGACAGACTTTCGCCGCCCGCAATATCGCGCCGCCCCCGGCATTGCTGAATGCCATCGACCGCATGATGCCCATGCTGCGATTCTTCCGCCACGGCGACGGCTCTTTCGCGCTGTTCAACGGCATGAGCAATGCACCATCGCATCTGCTGGCGACGCTGCTGGCCTATGACGACACCCACGGCGTGCCGATGGCGCATATGCCGCATACCGGCTTCCAGCGCCTCGAAGCCGGCCAGATGACCGTGATCATCGATACCGGCCCGCCGCCACCGCCGAATGTCAGTCATGACGCGCATGCGGGCACGCTGTCTTTCGAGCTTTCCTCAGGTCCAAGCCGCATCGTCATCAATTGCGGCATGCCGTCGACCGGACGCGATAACTGGCGCGCTTTTGCGCGCGGAACGCCAGCGCATTCGACGATGACCTATCACAACACCTCATCGTCACAGTTCGTCGAACGCAGCGCGATGAAGAAATTTCTGCAAGGCGCGCCGATCGTCAACGGCCCGCATGTGGTGGAGAGCTATCGCGAGATCACCTCCAACGGCACCATCCTGACCACCTCGCATGACGGCTACCATTCGCGTTTCGGGGTGACCCATCGGCGCGTGCTGATGATCTCCGAGGACGGCTCAAAACTCGAGGGCGAGGACATCGTGGCGGCCGCACCCGGTGCGCGGCTCAAGGGCAGCAATACCGACTACGCCTTGCGCTTCCACCTGCACCCTTCAGTGAAGGCCAGCCGGCTCAGCGACGCCCGCGGCGTCATGCTGGTATTGCCGAACCGCGACGTCTGGACCTTCGAGGCGCTGGACGACAAGGTCGAGCTGGAGGACAGCGTATTTCTGGCCGGTAATGACGGACCGCGCCGGACCGCCCAGATCGTGATCCACCAGAACGCCCAGCAGACCTCCAGCATCCGCTGGAGTTTTGCCCGCTCGGCCTCCTCGCCGTCGCAGACCACGGCCCGCCGCAATGCCCGCCGCGAGCCGGAATTGCCGTTGTAAATCAGGCCTTCACGACGAAATTGCTGGCATGCAAGCCCTTGCGGTTTCTTGCATCGCGAAACCATGCTACGCGGCGTCCTTCTCCCAAGGGATACGCATCATGACCGACCATCCGCGCAAGGTTACCCGCGCTCTATTGTCCGTTTCCGATAAGTCCGGGCTGATCGAATTTGCGCGGGCGCTGTCCGCCCACGGCATCGACCTCGTCTCCACCGGCGGTACCGCCAAGGCGATCGCTGCGGCGGGCCTGAAGGTCTCCGACGTGTCCGATCTCACCGGCTTCCCGGAAATGATGGATGGCCGGGTCAAGACGCTGCATCCGAAGGTTCATGGCGGGCTGCTTGCGATCCGCGACAATGCCGAACACGCCAAGGCGATGAAGGATCACGGAATTTCGCAGATCGATCTGCTCGTCGTGAACCTCTACCCGTTCGAGGAAACCGTCGCGAAGAACGCCTCCTATGAGGACTGCATCGAGAATATCGATATCGGCGGTCCGGCAATGATCCGCGCGGCCTCCAAGAACCACGATGACGTCACTGTCGTCGTCGAGCCCTCCGACTATCAGTCGGTGCTCGACGAACTCGCCACCAACAAGGGCGCAACCACGCTGACGCTGCGCCGCCGCCTCGCCGCCAAGGCCTATGCGCGCACCGCGGCCTATGACGCTGCGATCTCGAACTGGTTCGCGGATCAGTTGAAGATCACCGCGCCGGATTTCCGTGCTATCGGCGGCAAGCTCGTCGAAGCGCTGCGTTACGGCGAGAACCCACACCAGACTGCTGCGTTCTATCGCACGCCCGAACTGCGTCCCGGCGTGTCTTCGGCGCGGCAGGTACAGGGCAAGCAACTATCCTACAACAATATCAACGATACTGATGCGGCCTATGAATGCATCGCCGAGTTCGACCCGAAGCGCACCGCGGCCTGCGTTATCGTCAAGCACGCCAACCCCTGCGGCGTCGCCGAAGGCAGCAGCCTGGTAGAGGCCTATCGCAAGGCACTGGCTTGCGATTCCACCTCCGCATTCGGCGGCATCGTTGCGCTGAACAAGACGCTCGATGCGGACACCGCGCGCGTGATCACCGAGATCTTCACCGAGGTCATCGTGGCGCCTGATGCCACCGAGGAAGCCATCGCCATCGTCGCCGCCAAGAAGACCTTGCGCCTGCTGCTGGCCGGCGCGCTGCCGGATCCGCGCGCGCCGGGCTTTACTGCCAAGACCGTGGCTGGCGGCATGCTGATCCAGAGCCGCGACAATGCTGTTGTCGACGACATGGTGCTGAAGGCCGTGACCAAGCGTCAGCCGACCGATGCCGAATTGCGCGATCTCAAATTCGCCTTTCGCGTCGCGAAGCACATCAAGTCGAACACCATCGTCTATGCCAAGGACCTTGCCACCGTCGGCATCGGCGCCGGCCAGATGAGCCGCATCGATTCCGCACGGATCGCAGCCCGCAAGGCGCAAGATGCGGCCGCTGAGATGAAGCTCGCACAGCCGATGACCAAGGGGTCGGTGGTCGCGTCAGACGCATTCTTCCCGTTCGCGGACGGCTTGCTCGTTGCCATCGAGGCCGGAGCCACTGCGGTGATCCAGCCCGGCGGTTCGGTGCGCGACGATGAGGTGATCAAGGCGGCGGATGATGCCGGCATCGCCATGGTGTTCACCGGCGTCCGCCACTTCAAGCACTAGGGCCGATCGACATTCAGGATTCCCAAGAGGTTCAATCGCTGATTCATA
>NZ_JBGMOE010000223.1:0-27868 GCF_041424195.1 Tardiphaga sp.
GCGCCGTTCACGCTGGCGCTGGTGCTCGGCAGCCGCGCCGAGGATGCGTTCCGCCTTGCCATGATCGGCTCCGGCGGCAGCGTCGGGGTGTTCTGGTCGAATGGCCTGGTCGGCACCATCACCACGCTGGCGATCACGCTGCTGTTCTGGCCGGTCATCGACAAGGCGTTCAGTGGGGTAGGCCGGATACTGCGGCCAATGGCTCAAACGCCATGACCCGCCGTCTGGCCCTCAAGAGCATGTGATCCTCCCGAACGGTCGCTCTGGAGAATTCAGCAGTTTCCCTCGCGATGTTACTGCCGTGAGGATGCCGCAAGCACGTCGCACAAGGCGTTCGTCAATCGCGCGCGCGCATACGCATGCGTGAAATCGTGGTCGGCATTGGGGATGATCGAAATCGACGCGTTCGGATAACGGCGCAGCCGCGCGCCCTTTCGTCCCATATAGGTGTGGAATTCACCGAGCGCGTGATCTCCCTCCGAAACCATTATCGCCAGGCGAACGTCGCGATTTGCGAGAGTTTGGAAGCGGCGATGACCTTCGCCATAGAGCTGGCGGCGCGCAAGGATTTGGCTCGGTCTCAACGAGAGGATTTGAAGGAGACGTTTGGAGACGAATGCGATTGGGGCCTTGAGACGCAAGTTGCCTGACAGCAGTCGTCTCAGACTTCGTTTGCTGAACAGCAGCGAAACGGAACCACCGATGGTTCGATGGGCCGATAGTAGCGCCTCTGCGACAGTTTCCCGGGGGTCCCAGACAAAACGCATATTATTGATGACGACAACATTGCGAACGCGCACATCCTGCACCGCTGCCTGGAATGCGGCGTAGGCCCCGCTGCAGCGCCCGACCAGAGCGATCGGGCCGGCATCGAGCTTCGCAACATAGTCGATCGCGTAACGCGTATCGGCAAGTTGCTCGTCCGAGTAAAGCACTTCGGCCGGCGCACCTGCCGAAGCCGGACTGTCGCCGATGCCGCCGGCGTCAAATCTGAACGAGGCGATCCCGCGCTCCGCGAGGGCGCGGGCCTGTTCGACTGCTGCGCGACCCCAGCCGATGTGATAGTCCCGCCCCGAATTGGCCAAAACCGCTATGGCTGACGGCTTGCGACCGAGCGGTTGACACAAGACGCCGAACAACCGGTCATCTGGCCCGAACCGAACGGGTAGTTCTTCATAGTGAGGGCCGGCGATTGGCCGTGCAGGCGTGAGCTCCTTTGTAGGCAATTTGGCGCCTGTCATTGGAGCGGTCACGAGATCGTCGATCCACGACACGATGCGTGCCAGCGTGCCGAGCTGTGGTTCAGCTACAGTCGGGTTTTGCATGATCACTTCATAACCCGCGTAGTCGATCGACGACACATCGGCTCCGAGCGTCTGCAGGTGGTTTCCGAGCGATCTGTCGCGAGACGTTTGTGTACGCTCAACCAGGAGGACCCGTGCGGCGGGGGGCTGAGTGGCCTTGGTGAGATCGATCGCCTTGATGGCTGCGGCTCGGCTGCTTGCCAGTGGAAGACCGGCGACGGTGTAGCCGCTGCCGTCCAAGGGATCGGGTCCGATCCCCATCCGCTCGGTCACCATCCGTGACCAGGCTTGCAATTCACGAAGATAAGAACGGCCCTTTACGGCCGGCGCCATCAGAACCGTCGCTGCGATGCCGGGGGATTCCGGTCCGAGTTGAGCCGCCAGACTCGCGCCAACGCCTTGCCCGACCAGTACGAGTTCGGCGCCGGGATTGTAGTCTCGCAAAAATGTCATGCACTGACGCGCAGCGACGAGCCAATCGGAGATACCGTCAGGCTCGCCAACAACATCGATGGCATCTGCAGTGCCGGGATAATCGAATCTGAGGCAGGCATGGCCTGCTTGAGCAATTTTCTCGGCCAAAGCGCGCCATGTGGCGCGGGTGCACAATTCCTCGTATCCGATAGGCGCCAGCAGCAGCACTGCCTTGCGTCCTTGCCGGTCAATGCAGCTTGAGTGATAGAAGCCGCCGAACGTGTCGAACGTGACCGGTGAGCCATATCGAAAATTCATGATTTGGAAACCATCATCGTTGAACCGGTCCGTCACATCCAGAAAAGCGGGCAGTTATCTGACAAGTCATGGCCCCGTTGGAGTTTGATTTGGTAGCTGACGGTCGATGAACGTGTCATGCGATATCGCATTCCATCATTAATTACGTGTTCGGCTCGATTCGTATCCGGATATTTAACCGCTCGCTAACATCGATTTTGCAACCCATTGGGCTTTACACCGGAACGACCCATTGCATTCGATGCTGTTTACGACTCACGCGTTATTTATCTGATATCACCCGACCAGCTCTGACGACGGCCGGTCGCTTTGAGGCAGCCGTCGATACCTCAATAGCTCTGGAGGAAATCAATGCGTGATCGTGTACGCGCTATCGTCGGATCGATGAACCTCGTCCCTGTTCCGATCGATGGTTTGTCCGACCAGGACAATCTCTTCGATACGGGCATGACGTCGTTCGGTTCGGTTCAGCTGATGCTGGCGATCGAGGAAGAATTCGATATCGAGTTTCCCAATAGTCTTCTCACTCGCAAGACATTTGCGACGCTTGGTGGGTTGATTGCTGCAGTTGAACAGCTCGCCACCCAGAAGGTCTGAGGCCATGATCCCAAACGCGGTGAAGCAAGGCGTTGACCTGTCGCAAGCCGCGTCCTGGCGTGACGTGATGCAGCGGATCGCCAGCGAAGTTGCTTCGCGACATGCGGAGCTCGCAGACCGAACCGCGACGTTTCCTGCACAGACATTTGAAGCTCTTCGCCGCAACGGTATGCTTGGCTTGATGGTGCCCAAGGATCTTGGCGGCCAGGAGCTGGGATTGCGCAAGATCGCCGATCTTTGCGCCATTCTCGCAGGTGCCTGCGGCGCCAGCGGCATGATCTACGCCATGCATCAGATCAAGCTTTCAAGCCTGGTCGCCCATGGGATGGACACCGACTATCATCGCGCGCTGATGCGCGATGTGGCGACAAAGCAGTTGCTCATTGCGTCATCGACCACGGAAGCCGGCATCGGCGGCGATATGCGTGTCTCGAATTGCGCGATCGAGGTCACAGGCGACCGGGTTTCGCTGACCAAGCAGGCGAGTGTGCTGTCTTATGCCACGGAAGCCGACATCATCATGGCGACTGCGCGCCGCAGCCCGACGTCGGCCGGATCCGACCAGGTCCTGATCGCGCTGCGGCGCCACGATTATCAACTCGAACGCACTGCCGAGTGGAATACGCTGGGCATGCGCGGCACCTGCTCCGAAGGTTTCCTGTTGACGGCAACAGCTGGCGCCGACCAGATCTTCCCGAAGCCGTTTCATGAGATCGCCGTGCAATCCATGCTGGCCACCGCGCATGTGCTGTGGGCCAGCGTCTGGTTCGGCATCGCGAGTAATGCTCTGTCGCGCGCGCATGCCTCGGTTCGGGCAACGGCGCGGCGCATGCCGCCCGATTTCGCGGGGCCGCTGCCAGGCGCAGCGCGACTGGCCGAGGCCACCGCGAAATTGCAGGCATTCAAAGCCACGCTCGTCGCTCATATCGAACGCTTCGAGACGGCGAAGCGCGACGACGACGATCTGAACTCGAATAATTTCACGGTCGAAATGAACAATCTCAAGGTCATGGCTTCGAATATGGCCGTCGATGTTGTCCGTGAAGCGTTGATGGTGACCGGCATCGCTGGCTATCGCAATGACGGTCCATTCTCGATCGGCCGCCATCTCAGGGATGTGCTGTCGGCGCCCTTGATGGTGGCAAACGACCGTATCCTCGCCAATACCGCCGGCCTGGTGGTCGCGAGCCGATTTGACTCAGGTCTGGAGTGACATGATGAACGCGCCTGCCAAAGCCGTGCAAAGTCCCGAAGCGTTTCTCGACGCTCTGTTCGACGAGGCGATCCTGATCAGGACCGGCGTCGATGGTCTCTATGGCCGCGCCGGTGTGTTCGAGGAAGTCATCGATCGCTTCGAAGACGCGGTGACGAAAATGGCCGTTGGCGATCAGGCCACCCGGATTCATTTTCCGCCGGGCATGCCACGCAAGAATCTCGAAAAGGCCGGCTACCTCAAGAGCTTTCCGCAACTGGCCGGCTGCGTGCACTCGTTCATGGGCGACAACACCGACCATGCCAAGCTCGTCGGCATGATCGAGCGGGGCGAAGACTGGACCGGGATGCAGGATGCGACGGAAGTCGCCCTGACCCCGGCGGCCTGCTACCCGCTCTATCCCACGGTCGCGGCGGCGGGTCCGGTGCCGGAAGGCGGCCGGCTGTTCGATCTCAAATCATATTGCTTCCGCCATGAGCCCTCGAAAGATCCGGGGCGGATGCAGCTGTTCCGGATGCGCGAATTCGTCCGCATCGGCACCGCGGACGACGTGACGTCCTTTCGTGCCGTCTGGCTTGAGCGCGGTGAACAACTGATCAACGCGCTGGGTCTGCCTTGCGTCATTGATGTCGCGAATGATCCGTTCTTCGGCCGTACCGGACGCATGCTGGCGTCGAACCAGCGCGAGCAGGGGCTGAAATTCGAATTGCTGATCCCGGTCGCCAGCGATGAAAATCCGACGGCGTGCCTGTCGTTCAACTATCACCAGAACCATTTCGGCAGCCTGTGGGGCATGCATTTCGCTGACGGCGAAGTCGCGCATTCGGCCTGCGTCGGCTTCGGCCTGGAGCGGACAGCGCTGGCGCTGTTCCGCCACCATGGCACAAAGGTCGAGGCATGGCCCGCGGATGTCCGACGCGTGTTGTGGGGCTAGGTCTTGCAGATCGCTTGCGCCATCGATGGACTGGATTCGGCAAACTATGTCCGGCATGCACTGCATGATCCCGCGCGCAACTGGCCCGAGACCAATTGCTATGTCGATCTGCTGATCGAGGTGCTCAGCCAGCGCGGGCATGATCCCCGCGCGGCGCTGGCTTTCACGGTCGCGCAGGATTACGAGGGCGACCAGTTCACTTTCTTCAAATTTCCGGCTGCCGATCTCGCACGGCTCTATGGCGTCGAAATTCTGGAGCTTGCGATCTTCGATGAGCTCGAAGAGCACGTGCGCATGCAACTGGCGCGTGGCCGCCTGCCGATGATCGAGGTCGATTCCTGGTATCTGCCGGACACCCGCGGCATTACCTATCGTCACAGCCACAGCAAGACGACGATTGGCGTCAATGTGCTGGATTCGGTCAATCGCCGGCTCGACTACTTTCACAATGCCGGCTACTTCCGTCTCGAAGGCGATGATTTCGACGCGTTAATGCGGCCCGCTCGTGACAACGGTCTGCCGCTGTTTCCCTATGTGGAATTCATCAAGTTCGGTCCCGCGCCGTCTGTACAGGCGCAGATGGAGATATCTCGCACGCTATTGGCGCAGCATCTGCGCCGCCGTCCGTCGCAAAATCCATTTGTGGCCTGGGGCGAGATGATCGGTGCCGACATCGCCCAACTGATGCGACGACCTCCCGAGTGGTTTCATACCTACGCCTTCAGCACATTGCGTCAGGCCGGTGCGAATTTCGAACTGCTGGCGTCCTATCTGGCCTGGTTGCAGGAGGGGCCCGACCCGGCGCTGGAGCGCGCAAGGCTCGCCGCAGAGGCTATCGCCGGCGGCACCAAGATGATGCAGTTTCAGTTCGCCCGTGCTTCCGCTCGCGGCAAAATTCCCGACGTGGCGGATGCCATCAGCCAGCTCGCGACCGACTACGACATCGCTCTCGATAGTCTCATGAACAGTTTCGTTGCTCGCGGCGCCGCGGCATGATCTCCCCTGTGACCTGATCGGCCTGTTGCCATGACCGACATCCGCGCCATGACGGGACGCAAGGTGCAGTCGCTCGACAGCGGCTGGGAACTGGCGCTGTCACTCCCCCAGGCGTGGCAAGAGCCTGGCGCGTCGCGTGAGGCCATCTGGTTGCCCGCCATCGTCCCTGGGACGGCCGCCGGCGCACTGCGGGCCCTTGGTCAATGGAGTTTCGACGAGCCTCAGCCGCTGCACGACAAGGACGTCTGGTACCGGCTCCGCATTAGAGGACAGGGCAAACGCCAGCTGCGCTTCGAGGGGCTCGCGACATTCGCTGAGGTTTTTCTCGACGGGAGGCTGATCCTGACCGGCAGCTCGATGTTCGAGCCGTACGAGGCCGACATCGTCCTCGATGGCGAGCATTGGGTGCATATCGCCTTCAGGAGCCTCGGCCGCGTGCTGGCAGGAACGAAAGGCCGGCGGGCACGCTGGAAGACGATGATGATCGAGGAGCCGCGGCTGCGGTTCCTTCGTACCACGCTGATCGGTCATATGCCCGGCTGGTGCCCACCGGTAGAGGTCGTTGGCCCGTATCGCGAGGTCCTCCTGATCGAGGAGGGGCCGGTCGCGGCCCGCAATGTCGATCTGCGCGCGCAGCTGGAACAAGCCGATGGCGTGCTGTCCATCTCGCTGGATTTGGAAGGCGTACCGGCCGAAGGGCTTCCGGTTCTCCGATGTGCCGGGGCGAGCGCACAGCTCACCCGGTCCGATCGAACAACGACCTGGCAAGGGATGCTGCGCATTCCTGATGTCGCGCTATGGTGGCCACACACCCATGGCACGCCGACGTTACATGCGGTCGACATCCAGATCGGCGACGTCCAAGTCGATCTCGGGAGGACGGGCTTTCGCAAGATCGGACTCGACCGGGGACCCGATGGCCACGGATTTACGATCCTTGTGAACGACGTGAGGATTTTCTGCCGCGGCGCGTGCTGGACCCCGATCGATATCGTCAATCTGCACGCGTCTGATGCCGACTACATCCGAGACCTCAGCCTGGTGCAAAGCGCCGGCCTGAACATGCTGCGCCTGAGCGGCACGATGCTGTACGAGACGCCTGAATTCCATCGCGCTTGCGATGAGATGGGCATTCTCGTCTGGCAGGACGCGATGATGGCCAATTTTGACTATCCATCGGATGCCGGATTCGCAGACATCATCCGCAGCGAGATCACGACGCTGCTGCGCCGACTGAGCGCGTCGCCGTCTTTCGCCGTTATGTGCGGCGGAAGCGAAGTTGGACAGCAGGCAGCGATGATGGGGTTGCCGCGCCAGATGCGTGACACACCGCTCGCCGAGACGGTGATCCCCGAGATTCTTGCGCGATGGTCTGACGCCGTCTATGCGCCAGGTTCGCCGTCGGGAGGAGCGCTTCCGTTCGTGTCCGAAGCGGGGCCATCGCACTACTACGGCGTTGGCGCCTACATGCGGCCACTCGCCGACGCACGCCGAGCCAATGTCCGCTTTGCGTCTGAATGCCTGGCTTTTGCCAACCTGCCGGACGATCGCCAGTTTGCATCCTGTCAACTTGATCCGAGCGCTGATCCGGCCCGTTGGCTGAAGCGTGTGCCCCGCGATGGCGGCGCGTCCTGGGATTTCGAGGACATTCGCGAATATTATCTAACTTCACTTTGGAATGAAGACGGCCGCAGCCTGCGCCACAGCGATCCCATGCGCTGGCGCCAATTGTCGCGAGCAGTCGTTGCCGAGGTGATCGAACGCACCATCGATGAATGGCGCCGCCCCGCGTCCGCAACAGCGGGCGCATTGCTGTGGCTGTGGCGCGACCTGTGGCCCGGTGCAGGCTGGGGTCTTGTGGATTCGGACGGGCGCCCCAAGTCGGCCGTCTACGCGCTTCGGCGGGCTTCCTTGCCACTGCGGCTGTCCATCACCGACGAGGGCACCAATGGCCTTTACCTGCATCTCGTCAACGACACGCCACACGCCGTCACCGGCAGGCTCACTTTGCGCTGCCTGAAAGACGGTGCGATACCGGTGATCGAAGCGGCCCGTGACGTGACGGTCGCAGCCCATGCAGGGCTCTCCATCGGGGCGTTCGACCTGTTTGATCGCTTCTTCGACGCAGGTCACTGTTATCGGTTTGGACCGGCCGCGCATGATGTGGCTCATGCGACGTTCGAGATGCCAATCGCGGGCCAGCCTATCGAGGCTTTCCACTTCATTGGGATCCCCGCGGTCGAATCCAATCTTGCTATTAACGCAGTGCTTGGCGAAGACCGAAACGGTTTCTTCCTGGAACTGCAGACGGACACGACAACACGATTCGTCGAGATCGTGGACGACAGCTTCGTGCCCGACGACAATTACTTCCATCTCGCACCCGGACGCAAAAAAGTCGTTTGGTTCACACCGCACCAAGCGGGCAAACACGTGCGCCCGGCAGGGCGGGTCTCGGTGCTGGGCGGAAGCGGTGACGTCAACTACTGAAGGGACGATCAAGGGGGGCACACCGCGCCACCGCGCTTGACTGGACGTGGGCCTAATCCGGCAATGACGGCTGCGCCAGATATGCCAGCAGCTTCATCTCGCGGCGTCCGCGGGTGACAGTGTCGAGCACGAGGCCCGACGAAAATGAGAGCACGCCGACGATCATCAGGCCGGTCGAGAGCACGGCGGTGGGCAGTCGAGGCACCAACCCTGTTTCCAGATAGGTGACGGTGATGGGAATCGCGAGGCCGATGGAGACGATGCCGAAAAACAGGCCGATTGTGCCGAAGAAGCGCAGCGGCTTTTCCGAACGATAGAGCTTCATGATGGTGCCGAGGATCCGGAAGCCGTCCTTCCACGTGCTGAGCTTGCTGGTGGAGCCCTGCGGCCGCGCGAAATACGGCGTCTCGATTTCAGCGACCGGTAGTGCGAGCTGCAGCGCATGAATGCTCAGTTCGGTCTCGATCTCGAAACCATCGGACAGCACCGGCAAGGATTTGACGAAGCGTCTCGAGAATACGCGATAGCCCGATAACACATCCTTGAAGTTCTGACCGAACGTGATTGACAGAAAGCCGGTGAGCAGTGAGTTGCCGGTGCGGTGGCCAAGGCGATAGGCGGCAATCTGCTGCTCGATGCGGCGGCCCACGACCATGTCGAGGCGACCTTTTAACAGCGCTTCGATCATGGCTGGGGCGGATGTCGCGTCGTAGGTCGCATCGCCATCGACGAGAACATAGATATCGGCATCGACGTCGCCGAACATGCGGCGGACGACATGACCCTTGCCCTGGCCGGGCTCGCTGCGAACGATCGCACCCGCCTGCGAGGCTACTTCCCGCGTGAGATCTGTCGAGTTGTTGTCATAGACATAGATCGTGGCGGCGGGCAGCGCCCTGCGGAAATCGTTCACGACTGTTGCGACTGCGACCTCTTCATTGAAGCAGGGGATCAGGATGGCAACGCGGGGCGGGGCGGTCATGGAGCCTTCCTGCGGGTTCGAGGCGCAGCACGATCTCCGATCGACTGCGCCTGGACGAAGATGTTCTCCCGATCAATGCAGCATCTGGCGTTAATTTTCACAGTACTCGATAGCTCGCGCCTCAGACCACCTTGCCGCGCCGCAATTCGGCAATCTCCTCGGCGTCGAAGCCGAACTCGGCAAGTAGCTCCTCGGTCTGTTCGCCGACTTCCGGGGGACGCGCTGCCATGTGGCTCGGCGTGCGCGACAGCGTGAAGGGCTGGCCGACCAGCGTGATCTTGCGGTTCTGGTCGTTGGGTACGTCCTGGGCGATGCCGAGATGCTTGACCTGCGCGTCGGCGAACATCTGGTCGACGGAGTAGATCGGACCACATGGCACGCCGGCGGCATTGAGGTCGTTGACCCATTCCTCGGTGGAACGCTTTTCCGTGCAAGCGCCGATCGCGGCATTGAGCGCGTCACGGTTCTTGGAGCGGGCAGGGCCGGTGGCGTAATCGGGATTGGTGATCAGTTCGGGGGCGCCGATGGCCTGGGCGCAGCGCTCCCAGATTTTGCCGCCGGTGGTGGCGATGTTGATGTAGCCGTCGGAGGTCTTGAACACGCCGGTGGGGATGCTGGTGGGGTGGTTGTTGCCGGCCTGTTTGGGCACGTCCTGCTCCATCAGCCAGCGGGCGGCCTGGAAATCCAGCATGAAGATCTGCGCCTGCAGCAGTGAGGTCTGGACCCACTGGCCCTGGCCGGAGACATCGCGTTCCAGCAGCGCTGTAAGCACGCCCAGCGCGCAGAACAGCCCGGCGGTGAGATCGGCCACGGGAATGCCGACCCGCATCGGGCCTTCGCCGGGGGCTCCTGTGATCGACATCAAGCCGCCCATGCCCTGCGCAATCTGATCGAAGCCCGGCCGCTTGTGATAGGGGCCGTCCTGGCCAAAGCCGGAGATGCTGCCATAGACGATGCCGGGATTGATCGCCTTCAGGCTCTCGTAATCGATGCCGAGTCGGGCTTTTACGTCCGGGCGAAAATTCTCGACCACCACGTCGGCCTTCTCGACCAGCCGCTTGAAGACGGCCAGGCCGCGGGGGTCCTTGAGGTTCAGTGTCATGGCCCGCTTATTGCGGTGCAAATTCTGGAAGTCGGAGCCTTGGCGCGGCCCGCCGGGCTGTTCCCCCGCGGCATCATCCGACAGCGCATCGATCTTGATGACATTGGCACCCCAATCGGCGAACTGCCGGACCGCCGTCGGGCCCGAGCGGATCCGGGTCAGGTCGAGCACGGTAAAGCGGGAGAGGGCCTGCGAGGCGCGCGGGAAGGGCATTCAGAGGGCTCCGGTGATGCCATGGGTCGGAAGGTCGTCTTTACCTTTCGCGCAAACCGGCGGGCTTGTCATGCCCGGCAATCGCAGGCGGGGCGTGCGTCCCCGTCATCCTGCGCAAAAGTCCAGGTGACCGGGATGCCACAACCGGTTGCAACTGGAGCTCTAGTTTGCGCGGGCACTTGACCACCTGCCTAACCGGTTGAATGCTAAGGCATTATCTGGAGCTATGCGTATGTTTGAAGGTATTCTGTTGGACTCATCGTTTTCGCTGTCGGCTATACGCTGGCGATGCGGGTCATGGCGCGACGGGCGGATGTGCTGCACGGCGAGTTTATTCAGTCGGACGAGCGCATCGCAACGGTTGCGCCGTCACTGTTGGCCGTCATTGCAAATTATCTGCCGAAAGGGCAACTCATGGCAACGCGCCGCTAGACAGCAAGCTGTAGCTATACGCGCTTGTAATCATCCTCGATCCGGACGATGTCGTCCTCGCCGAGATAACTGCCGGTTTGTACTTCGATCAACTCCAGCGGAATCTTGCCGGGATTTTCCAGCCGGTGGATGGCGCCGAGCGGAATGTAGATTGACTCGTTCTCGTGAACGATCTTGACGAGGTCGCTGACAACCACCCTGGCTGTGCCACGCACCACGATCCAGTGTTCGGCACGATGGTGATGCATCTGCAGCGACAGTCTCTCGCCTGCTTTCACCACGATGCGTTTGACCTGATAGCGCGCGCCATGCACGAGTGATTGATACGAACCCCACGGACGATGTACCTTGAGATGGTCTTCAGTGACCTGCGGTGCTGACACCTTCAGCTTCGCGACCAGGCGCTTCAAGCCATTGGCATCCTTCTGGCGCGATACCAGGACCGCGTCTTGCGTCGCCACCACGACGAGATCATCGATTCCTTCCAGTGCAACCACCGGACCATCGCTAGCGACGTGACAGTTGCGCGAGTCCTCGAATACCGCGAGGCCCTGTGCAGCGTTGCCCTGCGCGTCCTTTACAGACAACTCCCAGACCGCAAGCCATGAGCCAACGTCCGACCAGCCGCACGATACCGGCACGACGGAGGCGCGTGAGGTCTTTTCCATCACCGCATAGTCGATTGAGATCGACCGCGCCTTACCGAAGGCGCGGGCATCGAGGGTGAAGAAGTCGAGGTCACGCCCGGCCTTCGCAATAGCCTCGGCGATGTTTTCAACGCTGTCTGGATCAACGTTGCGATATTCGTCCAGCAGCATCGCCGCGCGGAACATGAAATTGCCGCTGTTCCAGAGATAGCCTGCCTCGATATAGCCGGTTGCTGTTGCGAGGTCCGGCTTCTCGACAAATTTAGATACGCTCTTCACGTCGCCGACGATCGGCCGTCCCGGCGAGATATAGCCGTATTCTGTGGCCGGCCGCTCCGGTTTGACACCGAATGTCACAATATGACCGCCGTCGGCGGCGACCAGTCCCTGACGGCAGGCTGCAACGAAGGCGGGCGTGTCCGTAACGACATGGTCGGCGGCAAGCGCCAGCACCACAGCATCCTCGTCGAGAGTCTGCGCGAAGGCGGCGCCGGCAGCGATGGCGGGTCCGGAATCGCGGCGCGCGGGCTCCAGCAGCACATCGGCGTCGAGGCCGATCTCATCAAGCTGCTCGCGTACCATGAAGCGATAGGAGGCGCTGGTAATTACGATGGGACGCTCGAACAAAATGGGGTCCGAGATACGCAGTATCGTATCCTGAAAGGTCGAGCGGGCTCCAAACAGAGACAGAAACTGCTTCGGGCGCCCTTCGCGTGATGACGGCCACAACCGGGTTCCGGCGCCACCACACATGATCAGGGGAATAATGCGTTTGTTCATCAGTTGCCGGACCTCTATCGTCATGCCATTGCCGGAAACCTTCATCCGGTAAAGTTGCCGTATATCAACGACCGGTAATGCCCCGTCAATGGAGCGGAAGCCTGTTCAGGAAGCCTGCGGCGAACGATCGGGGGCTGGCGGCAGCGGTGTTACCGGTCTCTCTGGGTGGATTATCAACGGCGTCAATGCAGGGGAGGTGTGGCGATCCGCCCGGGTGAAGGTCAGACGGCGGCCAAGGCGGATCGAGGGCTCCTCGATGACCTTAACCGACAGCCAAGCGACCGGGATCGTCAGCAGGATAATGATCAGAGCGGTCGCTAATCCGACCTCGATCGGGCGAGCCACGGCCCATGGCTGGCTGCGCAGATAGTGACAGATGACCTCGAGAAAGACGACGTTGAAGAGATAGAAACTGTAGCTGATACGTCCAAGAAAGACGGATAGGGGTCTTTCAAGCAAAACGCCGAATGAGCCGCCCTTGCCGTAGTAAAGTGCGGTCACCAGTGCTGCCGCAGCGACGTGCTGAAGGGTTGATCTGAAGATTATCACAATCAGAAGAGCCACGAGCCAGCCCCACGGCGGCAGCCAACGCGCGATCCAGATGCCAGCTCGCGTCGGGATCAGCGCGCCGAGCGCGAAGCAGACCCAGAATTGCTTGAAGTACGTCATGTAGGGTTTCAGCCAGGCCGCCTTAAATATCAGAACAAGGGCGAGCGATATGGCAAACAGGCCCCATTCGCCGCCCAGCCGGAATCCGGCATAAGCGAGCAGAAGAAAGATCGCTGCAATGAACTCGACGTTCAACGTCCAAGTCGCACCGTTGATAGTGATTTCATAGAGGGTAGCATTCAGGATAAACCTGTCGAATGAGACAGGAATGCCCGCGGGAGGAAATACGACTGCGCAAGCGACAAGACAGGCGAACAGTGCGGGATAAATGCGCAGGAAACGGCGTAGCAGAAACTTAACCGACATCGGTGCGAAGCGTTCGGTATTGTGCCGCAAGCTGTTGAAGAGAACCGCTCCGCTGAGAACAAAGAAAATGACGACGGCGGTCTCGCCGTTGAACAGCTTGAGCACGATCTTTGTCGCGCGCCCGTAGGTGTCGTCGATCTTTAGAATGCTTTCGTAGAGAATGCGTGAAATCTGGGTCGGATCGATGCCCAGAATGGTATGGAACACTACGACGACGAGAGCTGCGTATCCTCTGAGGCCGTCCAACTGGTTATTCCGGTTGGTGTCCAATGGAGCTGCAGGAGCCTTCGATTGCATTTAAAACGTACTCGATCCGATGTACTGGGTGCGGAGGGCGTGATCAACTTCTACTCTGGGGCCATAGTGCCAAATCGGATGGCTCGAACAAGGTATTAGACACCTATGCGAAGCATTGTGCTAGGCGCTACCGGCGTCGTCGGGGGACACATTCTTGAACAACTGCTGCAGTCCGGCGAAATGCCGTTTGCATTGTCGCGTTCCCCGCCGACGCAAGACGCCCGCAACGTGTGCTGGTTGCGCGGCGATCTAACCGACCTTTCGACACTAGCTCTTCCTGATTTTTCCACAATATATTGTACTGCCCATGCGGGCTCGCTCGCGGCCGGGCTTCCACATCTGCTAGGTCCGAGCGTTCAGCGCGTTGTGCTTTTCACGTCCTCCAGCGTTGTTACCAAGCTCAATTCCGATGTGGCGTATGAGCGTGAGGGACTTCAACGGCTGGCTGCAGGTGAGGCGGCGACGATTGCGTTTTGCGAAGAGCGAGGCATCGCATGGACGGTTCTGCGCCCGACCATCATCTACGATGAAGGACGCGACGTGAATATTTCGCGGCTTGCCCGGCTAATAGCGAAATTTGGTGTATTGCCCCTGGCGGGGTGGGGAGACGGACTGCGGCAACCGGTGCACGCGCAGGATCTGGCCGTTGGTGCGCTTCAAGCCGCAGCCAGTCGGGCGGCTCGGAACAAGATCTATGCGCTGCCGGGGGGGGATACGATCAGCTACCGCGAAATGGTCGGCCGGATCTTTGACGGACTCGGGAAGCCGCGACGGATCGTTCCCGTCCCAGTGGCGCTTTGGCGGGTGGCTTTCTTCTTACTGCAGCGCTGGCTCCCGAATGCGAATGCCTCCATGGGAACCCGGATGTCGAAGGACATGATCTTCGATGGGGCGCCCGCGCGCGACGATTTTGGCTGGAATCCCCGTGGATTTCGTCCGCGCTTTCACGGCAAGCTAGGATGAATACTAACGCATCTGGAGATACCTGATGCACCAAAATGTAATGATCAAAGTGCCTTGTCTACCGTGTAGGCGTCGATCATTTCGTCAACGGTGCCCGTTGCTCTAACCTGCCCTTTGTCCATCCATACGGCCTTGTTACACCAGCGCTTGCAGATATCCGGACTGTGGGACGCAAGCACCAGAACATTGGCGCTTTCAACAAAGGATTCGATGCGGTGTTGGGCTTTTGAAAGAAACCCTGCATCCCCCGCTACGATCCACTCGTCCATTAGCAAGATTTCGGGCGCGAAACAGGTTGCGATTGCGAAGGTCAGGCGGGTCATCATGCCTGATGAATAGGTCCGAACGGGGATGTCCAGATAGTCGCCGAGCTCGGTGAATGCGACGATGCTGGGCATCTGTTCTTCGATCTCCTGCGAAGTCAGTCCCAGGATGAGGCCGCGTAGTCTAATATTGTCGTAGCCGTTCACCTCGCCATCAATGCCCAGGCTGATGTCGAACATAGGAGAGATTCTTCCGCGAGTTCTGACAACGCCTGCGACAGGTTCATAAATGCCTGCCATGGCACGCAGGAGCGTCGTTTTGCCCGCGCCATTCGAGCCGACGAGCGCAACGCGATCACCTGCCCGGAAGCTCAGCGAAACATCGCGGAGCGCTTCGACTGTAATGCGCTGATTGGCGTCGCTGGCTAGCTGCCCACCTGAACCACGAAACAGCAGGCTCTTTTTCAATGAGCGAGAACCGCCGTGATAGATTGGAAAAGAAATGCTGACCTTCTCGAGCTCCAGCAGCGCCTCATCCGTGAAGGTGTTTCCTGCGATTTGCATATTTGTTAGACCCAGTAGGAAATACGCGAACGAAAGCGTATGAAAAACGCGCCCCCAACACCTAGGTTGATGATCGTAATCAATAGCACGGCCGCATAGTTCTTCATGGAAGGTGTGGTGCCAAGTAACGGAGCGCGGACGATCTCGATAAGGTGGTAGAAAGGATTCAGGTCGGCGATGTAACTCCTGCTCTTCAGCAATTCCGGCTTCCAGAAAATTGGCGTGACGAAGAAGACGATCTGTACCACAGAGTTAATTAGCTGCGGGATGTCGCGGAAGCGCGCCGACAGCATTCCAATGAAAAGCGTAGCAAGTGCGCCGTTGAGCACGATGAAGAACAGTCCCGGAATCGCCAGCAACATCACGGGCCCGGGCCAGATCTGAAAGTACAGCAACACGCCGAAGTAAATGACGAAGTTGTGCGCGAAGATGACCAGCTTGCTCCAAGTGGATCGAAGCACATAGACGGTGAAGGGTAATCGGATTTGCTTAATGTAAGATTCCGCGCTTGTGAATAAACCACCTCCCTCCGTCAAGAAGCTGGATAGGAATGTCCAGATAAGAAGGCCGACGCAGAGGAATGGCAGAAATTCGTCGATTGGCATTTTGAAGAGCTCGGCGTAGACGACGCCAAGGGCGACGACCATTATTGCCATGCTGGCGGTCAGCCAGAACGGACCCAGTAGCGACCGTCGATAACGTTGGAGAATGTCATTCCAGCCGAGCGTCGCCCATAGATGCCACATTGCCAATCCCGAGGTAATATCGGCGATTGCGAGGGCGGGTGCGCTGTCCCGGCCACTGTGGCTAACAACGGGGGGGATCGAGCTTCTATGCGCGTGCAGCATTTGTGACATGTGTAGAGATACCCGATCTTCGTCATCGCCCCGAGCGACGCTGGCGAACTGCATCTTCGTAGACGTTTTTCATGCGGGAGAGAAACCGCTCCCGGCCATATTCTTCGTGAGCACGCTGGCGCCCTGCATCGCCGAGGCGCTTGGCGAGCGACGGATCGCCGAGAATGCGCTCAAGCGCCGATTTTAGGGCTGCGATGTCATCGACTGGCACGGTGATTGCCTCCTGACCGTCCCTGGCGACATGCGGAACGGCTGTTGGCAGGGCGGTATTCACGATAGGCAATCCAGCGGCCATCGCTTCGAGCTGAACAATACCAAACGCTTCAGCGGGTGTCACTGAGGGGAATGCGAAGACGCATGCGGCGTACAGATGGGCCTTGACCTCGCTCGTCGGTATCCGGCCGGCGAATGTCACCCGATCTGAAACCTCTAGCCTGACGGCCATCTGCTCCAGCTCGCTGCGCAAATCGCCTTCACCAATGAGAACCAGCTGCGCATCCAGTTCGCTGAGCGCAGCGATCAAGTGTTTGAAGCCTTTGTAAGGTACGAGGCGACCAATTCCGAGGATCATCCGAGGATACCGTTGCTTCAGTTCTTCCGCACGGGCCCGTTCTTCAGGCGTGCAACTGCTCCAGGCGTCAACGTCTGCGCCGTAGGGAACGACGACCCATTTTTCGCGGAAGTTTGCCAAGATCGGTGAGCTCTGCGCCGTCGATTCATGGCTGACGATGATTTTGTCGGCGCGGCGCAGCGTCGCCATGATCGCCGGCGTGACCAGCTTGCTGAGCAGCGAAAAGCCGATGATGTCGGCGTGCCAGTAGACGATCAGCGCCGTGCTTGCGGGCAGATGGGCAACTGCCAGGTCCGAGAGCGGGAAGGGAGCATGATGGACGACAACGTCGCAGGACTTCCCATGCTGTAGCAGTCGAAGTGGGAATGTTGGAGCCAACGGCGTCGAAAACAACGTTCCGAGCGACGTCACGGCTTCCACGGGGATGCCATCGTGCTCGTATTCGCGTGATAAGCCCTTGCGGCGAGCGACGAGGATAGCATTGTCGATCTCATCGCGCGGAAACTTGCACAGCTCGGCGATCACGAACGGGATGCCACCATCCATGTCGGGCCGATAGATCTTGTAGCTGTGAAGGACTTTCATGATGCGATGTTTCAGTCGGAGGCGGACTATCCTATCCGAGGGACGTCCGCCACGAATGGCTTCAGACGGAGGAGAGCAAAAAAGCGAAGCGTCTGTTGCAGGGATCGCGCGGGGCCGGACCCTCTATGACGATCGAGAGTGCTTCAAGCCATGTGTGGAAGCGACCAGCCGTCATTCCCGGCGCGTGAAATAGCGGAAGCCGTGGGTCTTGATCAGCTCGTCACGTTTTGCGAGCTTGAGATCTTCAGTCATCATCTCGGTCACGAGTTCTTCGAATGTGGTCTTCGGATGCCAACCGAGCTTCTGCTTGGCCTTCGAGGCGTCACCTAGCAGGGTCGCAACTTCGGTGGGGCGGAAGTACCGGGGATCGACGGCAACGATACATTTGCCGGATGCGGCATCGTAGCCCTTTTCATCGATGCCGGTGCCTTCCCAACGGATCTTGAGATCGATCGCGGCGGCGGCGAGGTTGACGAAATCACGCACCGAATGCTGGACGCCGGTCGCGATCACGAAATCTTCCGCAGTCTCCTGTTGCAGCATCAGCCACTGCATTTCGACATAGTCGCGGGCGTGTCCCCAGTCGCGCTTGGCGTCGAGATTGCCGAGATACAGCCGCTCCTGATGACCTAGGTGGATGCGCGCAAGTGCGCGCGTGATCTTGCGCGTGACGAACGTCTCGCCGCGCAGGGGGGACTCGTGATTGAAAAGGATGCCGTTGCAGGCATAGATGCCGTAGGCCTCGCGGTAATTGACCGTGGTCCAGTAGGCATACAGTTTTGCGATTGCATAGGGCGATCGCGGATAGAAGGGGGTGGTCTCCTTCTGGGGAATTTCCTGCACCAGGCCATAGAGTTCCGATGTCGATGCCTGGTAGAAGCGGGTGGTCTTTTCGCGCTTCACTATCCTGATAGCTTCGAGCATGCGGAGCGCGCCGAGCGCATCCGAATTGGCGGTGTATTCCGGCTCCTCGAACGACACGGCCACATGGCTCTGGGCCGCGAGATTGTAAATCTCGTCAGGCTGCACCTCGGCAACAATCCGGACCAATGCAGAGGAATCCGTCAGATCGCCATAATGCAACGTGAGGTCGAAATTCTGCTCGTGCGGGTCGAGATAGAGATGGTCGATCCGATCGGTGTTGAAGAGCGAGGCCCGCCGCTTGATACCGTGTACCGCATAGCCCTTGGCCAACAGGAGTTCCGCAAGATAGGCGCCGTCCTGGCCCGTGATACCGGTGATCAATGCGGTTTTAGAAGACATGGTGCAAGCCGCTCTGCTAAGGGAGATTGGGTCTCAGATTGTTGCGATGGGAGCTGTCGACTGCAACCCCAGTGAATAGTCAATTTGCCAGTCAAATCAACTATTTTGATCGGACCGGCACGCCTTAGCATGGCGATCAAATCCCATGCAATCCCACTGATTTTTTACCTGTGAGCATATCCGCGGAGCCCATAAGCAGGTAAGGCTTCGCGGCAGATTGTGCGAATTTGAGGGCGGCTGGGCCGGAGCCTGTCCGCAATCCGGAATACCGAGAGAGGCGATGCCGTCCCAATTTGAAACTGTGTACAGGAGCCGCAAGGTACTGGTCACCGGCCATACCGGGTTCAAGGGGGGCTGGCTGTCGAGCTGGCTGCATCTGCTCGGTGCCGACGTCTACGGCATGAGCCTCGAACCGGACACGACTCCCAGCCTGTTCAACGCGATAGGCCTTGGCGATCTGATGCGTTCGGAGATCATCGATATCCGCAATGCCGCCGATGTCAGGCAGGCCGTCGAGGCTTGTGCACCGGAAATTGTCTTTCACCTCGCCGCGCAGCCGCTGGTCCGCAAGTCCTACAGCGACCCAATTGAAACATTTGCGACGAATGTCGTTGGCACTGCGGCTGTGCTCGATGCCTGCCGACAATGCAGCTCAGTGAAAGCGGTTGTCTGCGTGACAACCGATAAGGTCTATCTGAATAAGGAAGAAAATCATCCTTATGTCGAGGCTGACAGGCTGGGCGGGCTCGACCCCTACAGCGCCAGCAAGGCCTGCGCGGAGCTGGTTGCTTATGTGTACCAGCGCAATTTTCATCGCGCTGGTGGTCTGCCTCTGATCGCGACAGCCCGTGGCGGCAATGTTGTCGGGGGCGGGGACTGGTGCTCGGACCGGATCATTCCGGATATTGTGCGTGCGTTGGCGGCGCGGCAACCGCTGAAGCTGCGCAATCCTGCCGCCGTGAGGCCCTGGCAGCATGTTCTCGAGCTGTGCGAAGGCTATTTGGAGCTGGGCGCGCGACTATTTGCCGAAGAGCGCGATATCGCAGACGCCTGGAATATCGGCCCGATGGCTGAAAGCACACTGACCGTCAGCGAACTCGTCAAGCTGGCCTTGACGTTGTGGAAGCTGCCCGAGCATCCGGTGGAAGTGGAGCGCGCGGCGCTGCACGAGGCGCAGTTGCTGCGCCTGAATATTGAGAAATCGCTCCAGCGCCTGAACTGGCGACCGCGCCTCTCGGTCAGTAAGACGCTGACCTGGACCGTGGACTGGTACCGGGATTACTATGAAGCTCCTGCACGCGCACGCGATATGACATTCGCGCAAATCAAATCGTTCCAGAACATGATGGCGCCGAACCGTTGACCCATTCCGGCGCAGTTCTGATAACCGGAGCGACCGGCTTCATCGGTCGCCACTTGGCCCGGCATCTGGCGGGGCTGGGCTATGCCGTCACCTCGCTGCAGCGCTCCGATACTCCCGTCGATGGTGTGAGCGCGACCATCGTAGTGCCGGAATTCGAGCCGCCGGCGATTGCGCATGCCTTGTCCGGCCGGACCTTCGATCTCGTGTTCCATCTGGCTAGCTATGGCGTCAAC
The DNA here is from genome assembly GCF_041424195.1 of Tardiphaga sp. NCBI lineage: Bacteria > Pseudomonadati > Pseudomonadota > Alphaproteobacteria > Hyphomicrobiales > Nitrobacteraceae > Tardiphaga > Tardiphaga sp. Next base: position 20,357 of record NZ_JBGMOE010000223.1, read on the forward strand.
CCTGCCGAGCGCGACGCAGAGGCCATGTTTCGGGTCAATGTCGATGTGACGCGGAGTTTGGTGCAGCAGGCCAAACTCTGCGGGGCGAAGGCTGCGGTCATCAGCGGCAGCGGAGGCGAATACGACCTCGCGGGCGTCACCAGTCCGGTGACGGAGCGGCAACCTCTTGAAACGTTCAAGCTGTACGGGGCTTCCAAGGCCGCCGCGAGCCTGTGCGCGCTGGCCATGGCGCGAGATCTCGGTTTGCCCCTTGTCGTGGGGCGGCTGTTTGGCGTATTTGGCCCCGGAGAAGCGCCGCACCGGCTCCTGCCCAGTCTGGTGAATAGTCTACAGAACAATGAGCGCGTGCGGCTGTCGGCGGGCCTGCAGCGCCGGGATGCGCTATATGTCGACGATGCCGTTGCTGCCCTGATCGAACTGGCGCTGTGCGTCAAACGAGAGCCGCAGGTCGTCGTCAATATCAGTTCGGGGGATGCGCAGACGGTGCGCGCGTTTGCCGAAATGGTTGCGGACACATTGCAGGCGCCGCGATCCCTGCTTGGTTTCGGCGATATCGACACCAGGCCGGACGACGTTGCCTGTTTTGCAGGCGACCCGCAGCGCCTTTTTGAGCTTACGGGCTGGAAGCCCGTTCACACATTGGCGAGCGGGATACGTGCGGCAATCGACGGTATGACAATTCGAGCGAGAGCATGAACGGTACTGCTGAGCAAATACAACGGCGGCTGATTTCTATCTCGGTACCCGTTCTCAACGAAGAGGGAAATATCGACCAGTTGATCCTGCGTCTGCAGGGCGTTGCCCGCGATAATCCCGCATATGATTTCGAGTTCGTCGTCACCGACAATGCCAGTACCGATGAAACATTTGCGAAGCTCGCCGAACATGCGGTAGCAGAACCTCGGCTTCGCGTGTTCAAGTTCTCGCGTAATTTCGGCTTCCAGCGCTCGATCCTGTTCAATTTGCTGAATACCCGAGGCGATGTCGCCGTTCAGGTCGATGCCGACCTGCAGGATCCGCCCGAACTGATCACGCAGTTTCTCGAGAAGTGGGAGCGCGGTTTCAAGGTCGTTTATGGCATCCGCCGCAAGCGCAAGGAAAATCTCGCGTTGCTGTGGGCGCGTAAGATACACTACCGGCTGTTGCGAATGCTGAGCGAAGTCGAAGTCCCTGTCGATGCGGGCGATTTCCGCCTGATCGATCGTTCGGTCATCGAGCACCTACGCAGCTTCGAGGATCGGTCGCCATATCTTCGCGGAATCATCGCGTCGATCGGCTATGCGCAGGTCGGCATCGTCTATGACCGTGCAGAGCGAACCGTCGGCAAAAGCAAGTTCAATTTCTTCAAGCTGCTGACGCTATCGATCGACGGCGTGTGCAGCCAGTCGACGAAGCCGCTGCAATACATCACGATGTTCGGCTTCGCAGTCTGCGGCATTTCAATCCTGCTGATGGTCGTGTATCTGATTGACTATATCTTCACCAGCGGAACCGATCCGCGCGGCTTTACGACGCTAGTTCTCCTGACCTTGGCTTCCATCGGGCTGAACGCAGCCTTCGTCGGGTTACTCGGCGAATATATTGGCCGAATATTCAGCACCGTACGCGGCGGTCCCGTTGCAATTGTCTCCGACCGCATCGATTCCTTTGCTATCGAGCATGAAGAGAACACGGAGATTCAATCCAAATGAAGGCCATTATTCTCGCCGGCGGATTGGGCACCAGACTCTCGGAGGAGACCGAGCTCCGGCCAAAGCCGTTGGTCGAGATCGGCGGCCGCCCCATTCTCTGGCACATCATGAAAATGTATGATGCAGCCGGCATCAGGGATTTCATCATCTGCGGTGGATACAAGGCCTCGATGATTAAGCGCTACTTCGCGAATTATCGTCTTGAAGAAAACGACATCGAAGTCGATACGCTGTCCGGCAGTATTCGCTATCTGTCGACTACGGTGCAGGAGCATTGGAAGGTGACAGTGATCGATACGGGTATCGAGACCATGACGGGCGGGCGGCTGCAGAAGGTCTGTCATCTGGTGCAGGGCGGCCCGTTCTGCGTGACCTATGGCGATGGCGTTTCGGACATCGATATCGCTGCGCTGATCGACGCGCACAAGAAGCACGGCAAGCTGGCTACCATCACTGCGGTACCGAGCCCGGGTCGCTTCGGCATTCTGGACATCAATGCAGGTGGCGGCGTTGATGAATTTCTGGAGAAGCCACATGCGGAGATGGGCTGGATCAACGGAGGCTTCTTCGTTCTGCAGCCGGAAGCGCTCAATTATATCGAGGATGAGACCACGATCTGGGAGCGCGAGCCGCTCGAGACGCTGGCCAAGGACGGACAACTGGTCGCATACCGACATTCCGGATTCTGGAAACCCATGGATACGCTGCGCGACAAGCGTGAGCTTGAGCAGCTTTGGTCCGAGAATCCTCCGTGGAAGAAGTGGTCGTAGGATCACGCCATGAGTGCCCCAGAATTTGATCCGTATAGCAACGACTACAAGTCCCTCGTTAACGACTCGCTGGCGTTTTCGGGGCTGAACGTCGATTACTTTACGCGGGTTAAGGCGGAGTATCTGAAGGACATTCTGCTCACGACCTTTGGCAAGACAGAGGTCGACGTCCTAGACCTCGGCTGCGGGATCGGGAACTATCACGCACTGCTCCGGCCTTCGCTCCGGTCGCTTGCGGGCATCGACGTCTCGAGCGAAAGTATCAAGATCGCCGCGACTAGAAATGCCGATGTGAACTACAAGGCGTTCGATGGCTCGGATATTCCGTTCGCCGAAAACTCGTTCGACGTCGTGTTCGCCGTCTGCGTGTTTCATCATATTCCCGTCGAAGCGCGGGCGGTGCTGATCGAAGACGCTAGGCGCGTGCTGCGCGATGGCGGCATCTTCGTCATCTTCGAGCACAATCCTATCAACCCGCTGACGATGCGCGTAGTCAATCGTTGTGTGTTCGACAAGGATGCCATCCTCTTGAAGAGCGCTGAAGCTGAAGGGTTGCTCGCGAATGGCGGCTTCAAGGACGTGCGATCGCGGTTTATCCTGACGATACCATCGTTCAACAGAGTGACGCGCGTGCTGGATCAGTCGTTTGGGCGGATCCCGCTGGGCGCCCAGTATTTCTCGATGGGCCGCATCTGATGCCCATATCGAGCGCGGCCGATCGCCACCGTTTGGGCCTGCTCCTCGTGAGATTCGCCATTTCCGGTCTGTTTAATGGTGTGGCCTATGCCGCTGGCTTTCTTTTCGCTCAGAAATTTCTGAATCTTCCAAGTTTTGCTGCGTCGTGCGTCGGCTACCTCGCGGGCCTTGCGACGGGCTTTCTAATGCACAGGAATTTCACGTTTCTGGTTGGCGGTTCCTGGAAGCGCCAGATGGTCAAATACGGCGTCGCCCAGGCCGGGGTGATGTCGGTTGTATCCGGGGTCTCCTACATTGCCGCCAATGTCCTGCAATGGCCGACCTATGCGGTCATCGCCTCGGGGATCGTCGTGGCGCCGGTCCTGACATTCACGCTGTTGAATTACTGGGTCTTTCCACCTAGAACCGACGCGGCTTTCCAAGGACGATGAAGTGACTGATCTGCGTGAACTTCTGGCGATTCCTCAAATCTATCAAGGCTTTCAGAGGGCCGGTGGCTTCTTTGGCGCGCGCCTGGCCGCGATGCAGAGGTATCTGCCCATCGCGGAGGATACCCGGATCGTCGACGTTGGTTGCGGTCCCGGCTACTTGCGGGATTTTCTGCCGAGATCCTCTCAGTATTTCGGCTTCGACACCGACGAGCGCTACATCGCGCGCGCGCGAAAAACGCAGCAGCCACAGGATCGCTATCGTTGCCAGATCTTCGACGAGGCTGCAGCGACCGAAGTTGCTCCTGTCGATATCATCATGATGAACGGGTTGTTGCACCACCTGACCGACGACGAAGCACGCAATCTTCTGACGGCGTCCGTCTCCGCGCTGAGCCCGGGCGGCCGAATTTTCACGCTGGACGGATGCTATATTCCCGGACAGACGCTGTTCCGGAAGACGCTGCTAGACTGGGATCGCGGCCAGTATGTCCGCACTGCTGAGCGCTACAAGGCGCTCTTCCCGGGCGCCGCCGTATCACTATCAGCGTATGTCGATGAAGACCTGTCGCGGATCAGCTATACGTTTCTGAGTATAGTTGCGACTAAACACGGAACGAGTTGAGTTCGGCGACGTCAGTGGCGTGGTGTCGGCGTTCTTTTCGATCGACATTCTCGCGCTGAACGACCGCCGAAACAGGACCTGAAGACGACAAGGTGACTATGACGCGGACCTCCTTCTTGCCATCCTTGCTTCCGGCCTCCGGCGGGTCTCGCGTCATCCTTGCTCTGTTCGCCATTCTTCCGATTGTCGTGGTTCTCGCGAACTATGAGGTGCTGGGCAATCGCGTCGGGGATATCGACACCTGGTTCTATTACGGCCACTTCACGTCGCTGGGGCAGTACCGCAATGTGGATGCCTTCATCGGCAACAACTACTACCAGACCCGGCTGCCATACCTCATTCCCGGCTACATCGTCTTCTCGCTGTTCTCCGAGACGTGGGCCAAGTTCATTCTGGCCTACCTGAGCTATGCGGTGACGACCGCCAGTTTCTATTATCTCGTCGCTGCGAATTTTGATCGCCAGAAGGCGATGCTGGTCACTGCGCTGTTCGCGACGGATGTTTTCTTCGTTCGCGGCTATGGTTGGAACTATGTCGATATTGGCGTTCTCGCTTATTTCAACATCGGTATGGCCGCGCTGACGTGGGCGGGCAAAGAGCAGGCGGGGCGTTTCGTCAAACTGGCGCTGGCGGGATTTGCCTTTGCCTGCATGTTGTTCATTCACTTGGGCTCGATCATCCTCGCTGCGCCTGCATTGGCCTATGTCTGGTATCGCATACCGGAGGCACGCACACGCCGGGGCATGAACTGGACCATTGCCGGGATCGTGGTCGGCGCCGTCATTGCGCAGTTGCTGTTCGGCATTCTGAACAAGGCCATCTGGGGCAGCCGCTTCTTCTTTCTCGTTGAGCAACTGGCGGTCGGCAAGATCGAGTTGAAGACGAATCCAAGCTGGGAATCCCCATTTGCGCTGCTGCGGAACGGTCCCTGGGTCACCGTCCACTTTGGCATCTGGCTCGCATCCGTAGCGGCGCTGATCCTCAACCTGCTCGGCCGGGTGCGCTTCGAACGTCCAGCCATCGTCTGGCTGTTGTGTGTCGTCGTCCTCTATGCGGCACTGTTTGCGGTCGATGCGGCGGGCTTTTCGAACTTCACCATGCGTGAAGGTTTGCGCATGACCTTCTTCCTGACAGCTTCGTATTTCTGCCTGCCGTTTCTCATCGAGGCGACGCTACCGCGCTGGGCTACCAGTTCCGTGGTTGCGATCTGCGTCCTAGCGCTAGCAGCCAATCTGCGCCTGCATCTCGATGAGCATCTCGTCGATGGACGCATTCTGGCGGCGGTGATCGCGCTGGCTCTCAGTCTGGGATTCTATGTGCGGCGGGCAGCGATCATGGCAGCCGCGCTGGTTGTCGTCATTGCCGCGCGTTTCTTCATTGTGTGGCCGTTCGCACAGAACGAGACGATCTATCAGGCCCATGCGCTCATTCAGTCGCTGGCCGGAAATGACCTTCCGCGATTCATTACGTCGGACAAGGATCCGCTCTATGGGTCTATTCTTGCCTGTGTGATCAGCACCTTCACCGAGCGGGCATGGTGGATGCACGGACAGAATTTTCCGGAGCTTCCGCCGCAGGCGATGTGGAACAAGAGCAAGGTGTTTCTGCTTAGCTCGACCATCAAGGATCCCACTGAGGCCGCGCGCTTGCTTGGGCCGAACGTGGACAAGATCGAGCCGATCGCGTCGTTCCGTCTGGGCGCATCGAGCAATACATTTTATGTGTCGCAGTTCGAGGTAACGAACCGGATCGGCTTTCCCGCCGCTTTCGCAAAGTATCAGGGACAGAGTTCTGCGATCCCGGCAGCTGCGCTTCCTTCGACGATCGAGGGAGATTCTATCCGGAGTAAAAGCCGCCTGGCGGACGGCAAGTCGAAAGCGGGCTATCTCACCTTCGGGCCCTATGCATCACTGTCGCGCGGAAAATACAGGTTTGTCTTCAAATACGGCCCGAGCTCCGGTCAGCAGGAATGGGACGTGGTGGTACCGGATGGCGGCAAGGGCATGCGTACATTGGCGAAAGGCATGTTTGCCCCAACCGACAATGTCGGGCAGGAGGAGACGGTCGACGTCGATCTTCCCATTGACGTGATCAATCTTGAGACCCGGGCGCACTTTGCGGGTAGCGGTACGCTGGGCGTTTCCGCGATCGGCATCATTCCGCTAGACTGACGAGACAATGCAGGTCCTCCTGGTCCTGAGGCGATCAACTGTGAAACGCTGAAAATGTTGAACCCGGATTTCGATCGGAACGACCGTTGAGCAAGACAGCTTTGGTGACCGGTGCGTCCGGACAGGACGGCAGCTATCTGACCGAGCTGTTGCTTGAGCGTGGCTATCACGTGCACGCACAGTCACGCGGTCCGGCCGGGGCTGTCGAATCTCGACCGGCGATCACCTGGCACACTGGCGACATCGCTGACAGCGAATTTCTGAAGCGATTGATCGGCGAGACCTCGCCCGATGAAATCTATAATCTTGCAGCGATCACGCGCCCTGGATTGTCGTGGCAGTATCCGGAGCAGACGGCAGTTCTGAACGCTCTGGTGCCGCAGCGCATTTGCGGCCTGCTGGCTCAGACAGGTTCGTCATGCCGGCTGTTTCAAGCCTCGACGTCTGAAATGTTCGATGGTGAACATGGGCAAGCCCAGAGCGAAACCACGCCGTTTAATCCGCAGTCGCCCTATGGAATATCGAAGGCATTCGCGCATCGGACCGTCGGTGCATTTCGCAAACAGCGAGGTTTGCACGCGTCATGCGGCATCCTGTTCAATCACGAAAGCCCACGTCGCGGGCTCAGTTTCGTGTCGCAGAAAATCGCCCATGCGGCGGCGGCCATCTCGTTGGGAATGCGGGAGACCCGTGAGCTGGATGAGCACAAGCGGCCGATCGTTGCCGAAGGCAAGCTGCATCTCGGCAATATCCATGTTCGCCGGGATTTCGGCTTCGCTGGCGATGTCGCGGCGGCGATGCATCTGATCGTTACCAGCAACCAGCCGGACGACTACATCATCGGCACCGGCGAGAGTCGCTCGATCGCGCAATTCTGCGAGCAGGCGTTTCGCCATGTCGGCCTCGATTGGGAGCACCACGTGGTCGTCGATCGGGCGCTGGAGCGCAACGTCGACACACCCTTTACCCAAGCCGACGCGTCGAAGCTGACTGCGCGGCTTGGATGGAAGCCGAAAGTCAGTTTCGATGCGCTGGTCGAAATGATGGTGAATGAGCGGATCCGCGTCCTGCGAGGCGGCTAGAGCGTTTCACGTTTTTATTGAAGCGTATCCGGCGTTGGCAAAGTAGTTT
>NZ_JBGMOE010000224.1:0-5721 GCF_041424195.1 Tardiphaga sp.
CAGTGGTATCCTGACCACAGGCGATGCGGCCTGTCCGCAGACAGCCGGTCCCCACGCATCCCGTGACGCCGCATCTCCGGCGTCCACCGCCTCCCGCCCCGCAATCGTGACGATCGCGATCGCCCCTCTCGGTGGGGCAGGACGGAGGGGAAAATAATCAAGATAGGGATTCTGTCAATAGCAATAGGAAAAAATGTTTGGGTGCCTCACGCTGTCATTCCCCGGCACAGCAATTGGTGTGCCGGGGAATGACAGCCAAGACGCACGCCCCGGAATGACGAGTGTGTGGGCGGAATGACGAGCGAGCCCTGCCCTACAGCAGCCCCAATTCCCGCAATTCCCGCCGCATCGGCTCGGGCATCGCCTCGATGGATGCCGCGGCCTTGCCGAGATCCGGCGGGGCGTCCTTGTCGGTAAGATAGCGCCAGCCCTGGAACGGCCGCAGCGGACGCGGCGCGACGGTGACGGGTTTCGGCTGCATCACCAGCCGACAGCGGTTGATGCCGTCGCTGTCCCGGAACGGTTCGATCGCCAATATCTTCTCGCGTAGCGCGATCTCGCCCTTGATCACCCAGTAGAGCGAGCCGCCGCCGAGCAGTTCGGCATCGCGCTTCGGCACCATGCGGGTGATGTGGATGTGGTGCTGGGGCGCGCCGCGCGCTTTGGCCGCGCGCATCCGTTCAGCGAGATAGCTCTTGAAATCGGCAATGGATTCGCAGCCGACGGCGAGCTTGATGAGATGCAGGGGCATGGGTCAGAAATCGGCACCGCAACGCGGTTTTACAAGGCGTTATCCACCGCTCTTATCGGCCGGCGGGGCCTCCGGCGCAAGCTGCACGGGCGCTGCGGCGGCAGGCGCCTGTGGACGAGCGGCGGCCTTCGGTGCGGGTTGCTTCTTCGCGGCGACAGGTGGCGGAGCTGACGTCGCGGCCCGCGGCGCCTGCGCATTGGCGGCGGCCGGCGGCGTCTTCGGCGCAGGCACAGGTGTATCCGTCATGATCGAGATCGGCGGGATCGAGGCTGATGACGGGAAATCAGCCGTGGTCGGCTTGCCGGTCGGAACCGATGCCGGTAATCCGGCCAATGCGCCTGTCGCAGCGGCTGCAGCCGCAGGCGGCGCATTCCAGCTAGGCGCATAGCGCGTTACGAGGCCCTCATAGGTCCGCTCTTCCATATTCGAGGCAATCTGCTTGTGATCGGACAGCGCGGCATAGGCAGCGCAGCTCTCCGGCATGCAGCGATCGCGCGATTGAAGGACATAGGCGACGAGGCCATACCGATCACGCTCGATCGCGCGGCGGAGCCCTGCCAGTTCAGGCGTCATGGATTTGTTCGCTGTGGCGACATCGCCATAGGAGGTCAAATGATTGATCTGCGCAGCCGAGGCCGATACGGCAGCCGCTACCGAATCCGCGGAGCCAAACAGCACCTTCTCGCAGCCCGCGAGCACCATATCGCCGGCGAGCTCGTCGAGGCAGGACAGCGCCGGCAATGACGCATTCACCTGGGGCACCGCAACGACGGCGGCCGATGCCTCCTGCCCTACGGTTTCGGATTTGCGCAGCGTCGCTGCAGCGGCCACGCCGATCGCCAGCAGCGTGATCACGGTCAGCGCACCATTGGCGACGGACTTCTCGGCGCGCAGCAGCGTCGCCAGCACGATCAGGGCGAAGAAGACGGAGGCAGCCAGCGCCAGCCACATGGGAAGCGTCGGCGCGCGCCAGATTTGATCGAGCGAATTTGCCCATATCCCGTTCATCTTGTCGTCCCCACGCGTCTGGAAGCCAGTTTTCCGAAGAAAGTCATGTTTCCGAAGAAGGTCTTGCTTCCGAATAAAGTCCGGCTGCCATGAACCCGCAATATGCGGTTGTTATGGCAATGCCCAAGTCCATGACGAAATCGCGGCGGCCCTATCTTCTCATTTTGACGCGTTTTCCTGACGCGAACAGGTATCCACTTCGCTCGAAACGTCAGTCGTCCTCGAAGCGCGGGATGACGATGGTTTCGGCGAGGCCCTCCTCGGTCCATAGCCGGAACGCCGGCAGCGCCTGCATCGTATCCATATACGCGCGCGCCTCCGGCGTGACATCGATGTCGTAGGTCAGGAACCGGTGCACCACCGGCGCATACATGGCGTCCGCGCCGCTGAAGGCGCCGAACAGATATGGTCCATATGCGCCGTAACGCGCGCGGCAATCCGCCCAGATCTGCTGAATGCGCCTGATATTGGCCTTGGCATCGTCGGACAGCGCCTTGGCCCGCACCGGCCGGTGCAGGTTCATACCGCATTCGTTGCGCAGCGGCATGAAGCCGGAATGCATCTCGGCGGACACCGAACGGGCATGGGCGCGCGCGGCCCGGTCCTCCGGCCAGAGTCTTGCGTCCGGAAAGCGCTCGGCGGCATATTCGATGATCGCCAGCGAATCCCACACGGTGATCTCGCCATCCACCAGTGCCGGCACCTTGCCGGACGGGCTGACATCGAGGATGCGCTGCTTGTCGGCAGCGTCGGTATAAAGCGGGATGAAGACTTCCTCGAACGGGATGCCGGCAGCCTTCAGCGCAACCCATGGCCGCATCGACCACGACGAATAGTTCTTGTTTCCGATCACCAGCGTCAGCGACATCAACCACTCCTTGGAAGACCGGTAAATTGCCACGCTTGCGCCGCTGCAAGCAAGCGGCGCGCACAGGCTTGTTGCTGCATCACGGCATGCGTGGCAGAAGTGCCCGCTGATACAACAGGTGCTTCATGATCAACTATTCCTGGGTCGACGTCTTCGCGCTGGGCTTCTTCATCCTGGAGTGGACGACCTATGCGATCACGCTGGAGCACACCAAATACGGCCGCGACAGCCTGTCGGCACGCATGCATGCCTATCGTGAGGTCTGGATGCGCCGCCTGCTGGAGCGCGACGCGCGTATCGTCGACACCCACATCATGACATCGCTGCAGAACGGCACCGCCTGGTTCGCCTCGACCACGCTGATCGCCATCGGCGGTTCGCTGGCGCTGCTGCGCGCCACCAACGAAGTGATGCCGATGATGCAGAACCTGCCGCTCGGCTTCAACACGACGCCCGGCATGTGGGAGATCAAGTGCTTCGGGCTGATCTTGATCTTCGTCTATGCGTTCTTCAAATTTGCCTGGTCGTACCGGCTGTTCAACTACGTGGCGATCCTGATCGGCGCGATGCCGCTGGCCTCGAAGCGCGACACGCCGGAAGCCGAAGCGCATGTGGTGCGCACGACGCGGATGTTCGGCGCAGCGGCCCGGCATTTCAACCGCGGGCAGCGCGCCTTCTTCTTCGCGCTCGGCTATCTCGGCTGGTTCGTCAGCCCCTGGGTGTTCCTGGTCTCGACGGCTGCCGTCGTTGTGGTGACGTGGCGCCGGCAGTTCGCCTCCAATGCCTGGAAGGCCATGGCGCCCGACGCCGAAATAAGGGTTACCCCGCGAAATCCTGCGGCGTGAAATCGAGATCGAGCACTTTCCACTCATCGTATTTGTCGGCCGGCAGCATCGCATAAGGCTGGCAGGCTTCCAGCGCCTGCTTGGCCGCCTGCATCAGCAGCGCAGCCTTGGCCGGACGCCGCACCTCGATCACCGAGGGCTCGGCGACCAGCCGGCCATCCGGCGAGAACACCGCGCGCAGCTTGACCTTGGCGTCGTCGCCGCGCGCGACGGTGGCGGGCAGTTTCGAACAGCTCCGCAGATGCCGCCGGAAGGCAGCGATATCCAGCTTCGACAGATCGGCCTGCTCTGACGCCGCTCCGCCGCCGAAACCTTCGGGCAATCCCAGCATGACGCCGTATTTCACGGTGATGTCGGCCTCGGGCTGCGGCGGCACCTGCTGCGGGCCGGGCTGCGGCGCAGGTGGTTGCGCTTGCAGGGCAGCCTGCTGCTGCATCGGCGGCTGCGCAGCGGGCGAGGATGAAGGCGGCGGCGTTGCGGGAGCCGCCTGCGGCTGTTGCTGGGCTTGCTGCTGAGGCGGCGGCGGTTGCTGGGCAGCCGGTTGCTGCGGTGACGGCGCGGGTTGCTGCGGCGATGTCTTTTGCGGCTGCGGCGGGGTGTTCTGCGCCGAGGACTGCGGTTTGGCAGCCATGGCCTGCGTCTTCTGCTCTTCCAGCGTCGGCTTGTTGGTCAAATCAGGCAGCCGGAATTCCGGCTCCGGCTTCTTCTCCGGTTTTTTCTCGGGCTCCGGCGGTATCTCCTCGGCCTTCTTCTCGGCCTCGGCGAGCTGCTGCGGCGTCACCAGATCGACGGCAACGCTCTCCTCGTGCTGCTCCATCGGCCGCGCATCGGCGAAATAGACGCCAGCGGCCAGCCCGAGATGGCCGACCACCGAGACGACAATCGCTGCCCGGATGAGGTGCTTTGGTTCCATACGCCTAACGAGACTTCTATACGCCAACCGGTGCAATCATAGCGCCGCCCCCCTGCCCGCGCCATGTCCGCCATGCCACAGCTTGCGTCATGCCGTCCGATCGGTCATGGCAGTGCATGTCCAAATCCAGTCCGAAGCCTCCGAAATCCGCAGCCCCCAAGCTGGCCCCGAAACCCAAGCCCTTGCCGCTCGACGAGGCGATCCTCGACGCGCTCACCCGCAACGGCGCGGGCACGCTGAGCCCGCCGGAGATCGCCCATGTGATCGAGCCCGAAGGCGACTGGCATGCGCTGCTGATGCCGATCCGCCGCGCCGCGGTCACCCTGGCGCTGGCTGAACGGCTTGTGATCTATCGCAAGGGCAAGCCGGTCGAGGATCCCAACGACTTCCGCGGCGTGTACCGGCTGGGGCTGCCGAAGGCGGAGTGACGGATCACGGCTTTTTCGGCACCGGCAGCAATTCGCTGCTGCGGCCAGCGAGCCAATAGGTGATCAGCCCGACCCATTCGTGAACCGCGATGTCGCTCCGGCCGAGGCCGGCGCTGGCGGTATCGAAGGTCTCGGTGGCGTCGATCCAGCCGCGCGTGCGCCAGTCCACCGGATAGGCTTCGACATCGAATCCTCCCCTGCGGAACGCCCCGATCGCCCGCGGCATATGCCAGGCGGACGTCACCAGCAGCCAGCGCTCGCCGGGCTTCGGCGTCACCAGGCGTGCTGTGAAGGCGGCATTTTCGTCCGTGGTGCGGGAGTCGGTTTCAAGCGTGATGCGGCCGCGCGCGACGCCAAGACGCTCCAGCCATTCGCCGGCGACGGGCGCTTCCGAGAGAGACTTTTCGATCAGGCTGCTGGCGCCGCCGGTGAAGACGATACGCGCCTGCGGATAACGGCGCGCCAGATCCAGTATCGCCGTCACGCGCTCGCCGGCCGAATTGATCTCCAGAGAGCCGCGCGCCGCGGACGAATCTGAATCGATGGCGCCGCCGAGCACGATGATGCCGTCGGGTGCACGGCCATCGTCCTGCCATTTCGGAAAACGCTCGGTCAGCGACAGCATCAACACATTGCCTGCAGGCGAATAGCCGAACAGCAGCAACAACAGGATGCCAAAGGTCACCAGCAATGTCCCGACACGCTGGCGCTGCAAAAACACCAGCACAATGCCGATCACGCAGATCACGGCGATCGCATTGGACGGCTCCGTGAAGAAGCCGAGTATCTTGGAGAAAGTGAAGAACATGAGGCCCCTGGCTTGCCGGACGGTGTTACTGGATGAGCCATCCCGTCTGTAAGATCAATGCGGCAAATGCAGGCTGGCCTGATGGATCAATCCCATTTCG